>JACXUE010000193.1 GCA_014764075.1 Sulfuricurvum sp. | reverse complement strand
GCTTTGTCCCAATCAAAACCATATCCCTCTTTTGTCAGAAGAATTGGAATGAGGACAAACGCGATCGTCATGAGCCCTTTTTGCATCCCGTTGATGATGATCATATTGAGGAGATTCTTATCGCTCAGGATATCGCGTGTTGTCGTTTGAGAGTGGTAGATATGTCGGATACGGGGCGGTGTCGGGACTTTGGTAAAGAGGATAACCATCGAAAGAATCGCAAGCGCTGCGGTGATCCAAAACAAAGAGGCAAACCCTGCTTGTGCCGCTATAACGGGTCCGAGTGCCATAGCGGCGGCGAAACTGATCGCGATTGCCCCCCCCATAAGCGCCATCGCTTTGCCGCGCGACTCTTCGCTTACCAAATCGCTGATCATGGCGGGAATCACTGCACCGATCGCCCCCGCACCTTGCAAAAAGCGACCGATCATCAGGGTATAGATATCGGTACTGATCGCACAGATGATCGATCCCACCAAAAAGATGACCAGACCGATCAATAGCGTCGGTTTACGTCCGATTTTATCGCTCATTGTCCCGAACGGCACTTGGAAAATCGCCTGAGTCAGAGCGTATCCCCCCACGATCACGCCGATGAGAAACGGAGTGGCACCTTCGAGATTGAGCGCATAAGCGGAGAGGACGGGGAGAACGAGAAAAAGACCAAAAAAACGTAAAGATAGTATCGCAGAGAGGGGGAGAACCGTTTTAAACACCTTGTCACCTTAAATGAGCTAAAATTTTCGTCATTATAGTACATCCGTAGATGAAGCGGATGGAGCTGAAAATATTGCTAAGTCTAATCTAAGGATACATATGAGAGTTGTTTTGGCAACGTCGAACAAAGGAAAAGTGCGAGAAATCATCGAACTGCTCCACGATCGGGAAGTTTTTCCCTATACCGATCTGATGGAGGGGTTCGAAATTATCGAAGACGGCAACACCTTCAAAGATAACGCATTGATCAAAGCCCGTATGGTCTATACCGCTTTAGGGGATAGCGATGCGATTGTGATTGCCGATGACAGCGGTATCAGTGTTGATGCATTGGACGGTGCTCCGGGGATTTACAGCGCCCGTTACGGCGGCGAAAATGCCAGCGACAAAGATAATCTAAACAAACTGATCGACGCGATCAAAGCCAAAGGGATTGATGGATCGCAAGCCCATTATACGGCGGCAATAGCTGTCGTCTCACGCGAGGGGGAGAGATGTGTCCATGGTTGGATGCACGGACGGGTCATTACATCGCCTCGGGGGGAAAATGGGTTCGGGTACGATCCGATGTTTATTCCGGATGGGTATGAAGCGACTCTCGGTGAATTGGGGGATGAGGTAAAAAAAGGGTTGTCGCACCGTTCCAAAGCGTTGGAACTGGCAAAGATTTTGATTGATCAGATCAAATTTTTACGTTCTCACGCAGGAATCGACGCTATAAAATAAAAGAAGATGATTCCGACTGCAATACGGTAAATCCCAAACGGGACAAAGGTGTGGCGGCTCACAAACGCGACGAAGAGTTTAACCGTTGCGAGGGCAAAAACGAAGGCGGTAACGAACGCTACCGAGAGCATGAAGTAATCATCCACCACCATCTCATTGCGGTGTTTGAGCAGATCGTATGCCGTGGCGATAATCATCGTGGGGATAGCGAGGAGAAACGAAAACTCCGCCGCGCTTTTACGGTTCAGTCCCATCAGCAATCCTCCGATGAGGGTGGCGCCGGAGCGGCTGGTGCCGGGGATCATTGAGAGGCTTTGGAATACACCGATGGCAAAAGCTTGTTTAAAACTAAGCTCACGAAGATCTTTGCCTGCATCGATTGGCTTATCGTATCGAAGATACTCGAACAGCAAAAATACGACCCCGCCCGCGATGAGCATAATGCTCACCGTTTCGACACCGAAGAGGGCTTTAATCTGTTTGTAGAACAAAAATCCAAGAGCACCGGCAGGGAGAAAAGCGACACCGATTTTAAGCCACAACATTTTATCTTGCAAGAGGCGTTGGGTATAGAG
>JACXUE010000192.1 GCA_014764075.1 Sulfuricurvum sp. | reverse complement strand
CGTAAAGTGTATAACATCTGATTGAAACATAATTGGCAACGGAGATTGTTTTATGGATGCACATATTTGGATGGGATCACGTCATATTGTATCGCAAAGTTACACTGAGCGTTTCAGCCCCTATGATGGACGTGTTGTTTCACGCGCAGCATTGTGCAGTATAGAAGATGCAAATGAGGTTTTAAAAATTGCCCAAAAGGGGGCAAAACAAGCTAAAAAGGTTTCACTTCATCAACGATGCTCATGGCTATTGGATGTTGCCTCGAAACTCCGCGAACAGCGTGAAGAATTCGCAAAAATTTTGTGTGATGAGGTGGGTAAACCGATCACTTACGCCCGTATCGAAGTGGATCGGTGTATCGAGACGATCACCCTCTCCGCCGAGACAATGCGTACCATGTACGGTGAGACGATTAATACCGACGCGATGGCTAGTGGTCGGAGCGCGCATGCCTATTGGCGTCGCGAACCTGTGGGGGTGGTTGTGGCGATAACACCGTTTAACTTCCCCCTTAATCTTGTCGCGCACAAGCTTGCCCCTGCGTTGGTTGCGGGAAATGCGGTGGTGCTCAAACCGACCCCCGAAGCACCGCTTTGTGCCTATAAACTCGCTCAGCTTTTTATTGAGAGCCCTTACGCTACCCCCGATGCGCTCAGTGTGGTGTATGGAGATGCGGAGGTGGGGAATGCTTTGGTTGCCAGCGATATCCCCCGTGTCATCAGTTTTACCGGTTCGGTTAGGGTAGGGAACATCATTGCCCGCAATGCCGGAATCAAAAAAATCTCGTTGGAGTTGGGTGGCAATGCCGCTACCTACATCGATACGAGTGCCGATTTGGAGTATGCCGCATCGCGGTGTGCCATCGGAGCGTTTGTAAACTCAGGTCAAGTGTGTATCTCACTGCAAAGAATTTACGTAGAGAACTCCATTTATGATGATTTTGCGGCTAAAATGGCCGAAGCTACCGCTAAACTGATTGTCGGCTCACCGTATGATGAGAATACTTTCTTAGGACCTTTGATCAATGACGAAGCGGCGGAGCGTGCCATGAGTTGGGTCGAAAGCGCGATTGCTGAAGGGGCGCGTCCTCTCACTGCTCCGCACCGAGAAGGGCGGATTTTTTATCCGTGTGTCATGGCCGATGTCACCGATTCGATGAAGATCGTATGTGAAGAGGTGTTTGCCCCAATTGTCAGCTTGGTGTGTGTCGATGGAATAGACGATGCAATAGAGCGGATGAATAACTCACCGTATGGATTACAGTTTTCGATCTTTACGAACAATCTTGCACACGCCAAAAAAGCGATCGATGAGTGTGAGGCGGGAGGGGTTGTGATCAACGATATGCCGACACTCCGTTTCGACATTCAGCCCTATGGCGGTGTCAAACTGAGCGGTGTGGGGCGTGAAGGGCCGCGATTTGCTATTGAAGAGTTTACGGAAATTAAGTCAGTAGTTATTTTGTAATCTACTTTTCTGTTTAGCCAGAAAAGTAGCAAAAGAGCATACCATAATCCAAGAACGCTACGTTCCTCTTGGCACTACTGCCTCCGGAACGGCTCTAGGTATTGGATTATGGGAATTATTTTAAATATAAAGGTATTGAAATGTTAGAAATAGGAAGCATATCCCCCGATTTTTGTTTGAGCAACCAAGATGACGTAGAGATCTGTTCTCGCGATTTGCGCGGAAAATGGATCGTCCTCTATTTTTACCCGAAAGACTCTACTCCAGGGTGTACCACCGAAGCGTGCGAATTTAGTGCGGCGATGGATGAGTATGATGAACTTGGTGCGATTATCATCGGTGTTAGTGCCGATAGTACCAAATCGCATCGTAACTTTATTGCCAAACAAAATCTCGGCATTACACTGCTAAGTGATCCGACGACGCAGATGATGCAAGATTACGGCGTATGGGCAATGAAGAAAAATTACGGCAAAGAGTATATGGGGATCGTCCGCTCAACCTATATCATTGATCCCAAAGGGATTGTAAGAGCCGCATGGACGAACGTAAAAGTAAAAGA
>JACXUE010000191.1 GCA_014764075.1 Sulfuricurvum sp. | reverse complement strand
GCACATGCGATCACGATCCTCAAAGACGAAGAGGGATTGTCGATTTCAGGTAAACGCCAAACCGTCTCGACGAGCGGTTTGAGTACCAAAATCGATAAATTAGGAGAAATGGATTTAGGGGTTCATATCGCGATCAGCCTTCACGCCGTCGATGACGAACTACGAACCGAACTAATCCCAATGAACAAAGCCTACAATATCGCTTCGATCATCGAGGCAGTGAAGCGCTTTCCGATTGACACCCGAAAACGGGTGATGTTTGAGTATCTCGTGATCAAAGGGAAAAACGACGATCTTGCCTCGGCGAAAAAACTGGTCAAGCTCTTGCACGGGATCAAATCCAAAGTGAATCTGATCTATTTTAACCCTTATCTGGGAAGCGATTATCAAAGACCGACCCGTGCCGATATGGTTGCGTTTCAGGAGTATCTGATCAAACACGGAGTGCTGTGTACCATCCGTGATTCCAAAGGGCTGGACATCAGCGCGGCGTGCGGACAGCTTAAAGAGAAAGATTTAAAGGAGGCGGCACTATGAGCGCAATGGATTGGTTTCAAGTCGGATTTTTGGTGATCGTAGTGGGTGTAGGATTGGGCGGATTTATCTGGACCGCCCTCAAGAAAGATTAAAAAGTGTAGCGCTTGCTGCTTTTGGTTTCCCCTTTTTTATTTCGCACACCAATGGATTAATACGGGAGTATATCCCAAAAAAACGAAGTTTGAGACGATCAGTGATCAATTTATTGTAGAGATACAAGAGAAGTTAAACCACAGACCTAGAAAAATACTTGGCTATAAAACTCCGCATGAAGTGTGTTGAATGGGCGAGATAAAAAGCTTTGAATGTGCCTATTTAAGGCATGGTGCGGATGAAAGGACTTGAACCTTCACACCTTGCGGCACCAGATCCTAAGTCTGGCGTGTCTACCAATTTCACCACATCCGCATAAAAAAGAAGTCTAAGGTGGTACGCCCTAGAGGATTCGAACCTCTGACCGATGCCTTAGAAGGGCATTGCTCTATCCAGCTGAGCTAAGGACGCGAAAGTATATATGGTGCGCCCGATAGGGTTCGAACCTATAACCTACGGATCCGAAGTCCGTTACTCTATCCAGTTGAGCTACGAACGCACATCCTTCTAAAACATCGCGTATCAAGAGATATATCATAGAAAATGGGGTGGGTGATGGGAATTGAACCCACGACCCCCAGGACCACAATCTGGTGCTCTAACCAACTGAGCTACACCCACCAGCAAAAAATCTAGAATGTTTTGATGATACATTTAAAAGAATCGGAAACAAGTGGTCGGGGTGAAAGGACTCGAACCTTCGGCCCCTTGGTCCCAAACCAAGTACTCTAACCATACTGAGCTACACCCCGACCTTCAACTAACTAAAACTCAAGTGAGCTAATTAGTGAGGCGAAATTATAGACAAAAATTTCTAGAATGTCAATACTTTTGCAATTTTGCTATAATACCTTAGAGTTGGGAATCAATTTTGCTAATGACTCATCAAGATGTAGAAGAAGGAAACGTATGAAAATAGCACATTTTAGCCGATGGGGATTTTTGATGGCGGCTGCTGGGTCAGCGGTTGGTCTTGGAAATATATGGAAGTTCCCTTATATAACGGGGGAATACGGCGGAGGTGCGTTTGTTTTGGTTTACTTGTTGACGGTCGCATTGGTCGGTTTTTCGGTCATGATTGCCGAGATGCTGATTGGATATTTAGGGCGGCGTGATGGAGTAGGGGCGTTTGAAGATCTGGCGCCGCGTCACAAAGAGCGGTGGAAATACGCCGGATTTATGGGGCTGTCCGGAACCCTTGTTATGTTTTATTACTCGGTCGTTATCGGGTGGATTTTTTATTACATCACCCTCTCTTTTGGAACTCTTCCTGCCTCCATACCTGAAGCGGATAGGGTCTATAATCATCTTATGACACAGGGAGTTGGGGAGCAAATCTTTTTTCATACCCTTTCGTTTATGATTATCACTGCCGTTTTGGTAAGAGGGATTAAAGGGGGGATTGAGAAGTTCAATCTCATCTTGATGCCTACTTTGATGCTCATTATTGCTGGGATGTTGATTTATGCCATGAGTCTTGAGAATTTCTCAAAAGCGCTCTCGTATATGTTTGTCCCTGATTGGAGTAAGCTCACTTCCGAGGCGTTTGCCGTAGCAGTGGGACATGCATTTTTCACCCTGTCACTGGGGATGGGGGCGATCATGATCTATTCCGCATCGCTAGAGAAAAATAGCAATCTAGTCCGTGCATCGATTTTTGTGATTATTACTGATACGTTGATCGCATTGGCCACAGGATTGGTGTTGTTTACTTTGTTATTTCAATACGGAGCCGAACCCGCCAAAGGGCCTGGATTGGTATTTATCTCATTACCTTCTGTTTTTCACGCGATGGGATTGGTCGGAAATGTCCTCGCGGTTTTGTTTTTCCTCGCGTTGGCGTTTGCGGGGCTAACCTCTTCGGTTTCACTCGTTGAACCGATGGTTCAGTATCTGATCGATCGATGGAATATGAGTCGTGTCAAAGCGGCGGTCTCGATGGGGCTGTTTTTCTATGCGTTTGGTATCGTTGCTATCTTTTCTCTCAACACCGATACGGCATCGTATTTGACGTGGGGTGGGAAAAACTTCTTTGACTGGGTCGATTATATGACCTCTAATGTTTTCTTACCTTTGGCAGGGTTGATAATGGCGATTTTCGTCGGCTATGTGGTAGAAAAAGAGCGGGTTGCATCGGTATTGCAAGAACATATGGGATGGTTTTATTCGATTTGGCGATTTAGCGTTCGCTACATCGCACCGGTAGCTCTTTTTGTCGT
>JACXUE010000190.1 GCA_014764075.1 Sulfuricurvum sp. | reverse complement strand
AAACCATCAAGAATACGGTATCACCCCAGAAGGAAAAGTGCATAAAATCACCCTTCAACAAGTGGGTGACGAGAAAAAGATTCTATTGGAAAACTAAAATTTCCGAGTTGATTTAAAAACCTCTCTCCCCCTTTTGGGAGTTTGCGTTACAACTCCCCCATGAAACTCACCGATCTAACCCTTACCACCCCGTATTTGGATCTCGATCCGATTTTTTACGACAAAGTTTCCCCTACCCCACTTCACCGTCCCAAATTCATCAGTCTCAACCCTAGCGGTGCTGAACTCTTGGGTCTAAAGCCCGATCTTCTTAAACCCGATGAAGTGAACGGACTACTCAACGGTACATTGATTCTAAAGGGCTCCATCCCCTATGCGATGTGTTATGCAGGGCATCAGTTTGGTCATTATGTCCCCCGTCTTGGGGATGGAAGAGCAATCAATTTAGGGAAGTCAAACGGATGGAATCTCCAGCTTAAAGGTTCAGGTCAAACCCTCTATTCACGTCAGGGAGATGGTCGTGCCGTACTGCGATCCTCCATCCGAGAATACCTCATCGCCGAAGCGATGCACGCTTTGGGGATCCCAACCACCCGATCGTTTGCCCTTATTGGATCGGAAGAACGTGTTGCACGGGAGAGATGGGAGAAGGGTGCAATTGTTCTGCGTCTATCTCCCTCTTGGATCCGTTTTGGGAGTTTTGAATATTTTTACCATACCCACCGGCACAGAGAACTCAAATCGCTCGCCGATTTTCTCCTCGCCGAGTCGTATCCCCATTTGCAAAACAGTCCGGAGTCCTACGTCGAGATGTTCCGAGAAATTGTCTCCCGTACCGCAGAACTGATCGCCCTATGGCAATCGGTCGGATTTAACCACGGCGTCATGAATACCGATAACATGTCCGCCGCAGGTCTCACCATCGATTACGGTCCGTATGCGTTTATGGATACCTTTGAGAGCGGCTACATCTGCAACCATACCGATACCTACGGCCGCTACAGCTATGATTCTCAGCCCGGAATCGGATTGTGGAATTTGCAGTGCCTTGCCCTCGCCCTCTCTCCCCTGATCCCCAAGGAGAAACTCGAATCGGCGTTGGAGCTCTATGCGCCCATCTACAGTTCTAAACTCCAAGAGCTCCTACGTGCCAAACTCGGACTAGATGATGAACACCATGGAGATGGAGAGCTGTATCGGGAACTCTTTAAGATGCTAGAGGGGGGATATGTCGATATGACACCGTTTTTCCGCACGTTGAGTCGCTATGATGGAGAGAGAAGCTCTCTATTGGCTCAAAGTCTCTCAACCGAAACGATGAACCGATGGTTGGATCGTTACGACGCACGGTTAGAACTGAATACCTCATCCACTCCTAAACGCCATACACGAATGCTCTGCACCAATCCTAAATACGTTCTGAAAAACTATATTCTCCAAGAGTCTATCGAACTTGCTGAACAAGGTGATTACACCCTCGTCAACAATCTGCTCCATATAGCGCAAAATCCGTATGATGAACACGAACGATTTGAACGTTACGCACGCGCTACTCCGTCGGAACATAAAAATATTCGGCTTAGCTGTTCATCCTGATCCATCGAAAATTGTTTATACAATGACCCATTTTTGCAATCAAATCATAATCAATCTAAAATGGTCTATTATTTGATCATTGTCTGTCCATTTTTCTACCATTCCCCTCTTTATACCGTCATTACTTATCTACCGTATGACGCGATTTGGCAAACACCAACCCGCACGGCGTAGCCGCACCGCTACCACTTTTGAGCCCGTGGAAATATCGGCAAGCAGATAACCCCACAAAGGGGAAATGAAGAGAAAAAATTAGATACGAGCGTAAGAGACGCTAATACAAGCGTTAAGAGCCGAAAGCTCTTTGAGGGTTTTATCGCTCACCGCTGAATCAACGATGATAACCGCCAACGCTTCGCCGCTGCGGTTACGCCCGAGACGAAAATCGGCGATGTTAACGTTATGGGCACCTAGGAGGGTTCCCACTTGTCCGATAACACCTGGAACATCGGTATTTTTGAACAGGATCATGTTTCCGGTC
>JACXUE010000189.1 GCA_014764075.1 Sulfuricurvum sp. | reverse complement strand
AAAAAAGGAAATCCCCACTGATATGGGGATTCTATGAAATCATTATAGCGCTTTAGCCATAATACGATTGAGTCTAGCAATAAATCCTGCGGTATCCGTAAGTGTCTCACCCTCATAGAGTTTCGCTTGGTCTAGGAGAACATGCGCCGCATCGTCGAGGAGGTTCATGTCCGCACTATCAGAGAGCTTTTTGATCAACTCATGATTTGGATTGATTTGGAGGATCGGTTTCGGAGCTGGGAAATCCCCGCCCATTTGCCCAAACTGTTTCATCATCTGCGCCATCATATATCCTTGATCCTCTTTGTCGATTTTCAGACACACGGCAGACTCGGTGAGATCAAACGTCGTTTCGACTTTCGATACGTTCTCACCCAAAGCGTTTTGGAGCTGAGCGACAAAGCCCTCGAGGCTTTTTGCTTTCTCTTCGTGCTCTTTTTTCTCCTCTTCGGACTCTTCGAGTTTTGCATCGGTGACGTTCACGAATTTGTACTCATTGTACTCAGTGACCATCGGGAATACGATGGTGTCGATCTCTTCGTTGAGTACCAATACATCGATCCCTTTAGCTTTGAAACGCTCTAGGCTCGGAGAGTTTTTGAGCATTGAGAGGGACATTTTTGCCGTAATGTAGTAGATCTCTTTTTTCTCTTTGTCTACACCTTTCACAAACTCGCTGAACATTACCGGTTCTGCACTGTTAAGAGTGTTGAGTTTGAGAAGCTCCAAGATTTTCTCACGGTTGCCATAATCGCTGTAAAGCCCCTCTTTGAGGACGTTTCCGAACTCTTTGTAGAACGCATCGTATTTTTCAGCGTCGGTTTCGGATAGTTTGGCGAATTCGCCGAGCACTTTTTTGACCGAAGCGTTTTTGATTTTGCTCATCACTTTGTTGCTTTGCAAGATCTCACGGCTTACGTTGAGTGGGAGGTCGGCAGAGTCGATCACCCCGCGCAGGAAACGGAGATATGTTGGCATCAGCTCTTTTTCATCGTCGGTGATAAAGACACGGTTGATGTAGAGTTTGATACCGCTTTGGTAATCGACGCGGTACATATCCATCGGTGCTTTGGATGGTACGTAGAAGAGGGTAGTGTATTCGAGCGTCCCCTCCGCACGATTGTGCATCCACATCATCGGTTCACCCGAATCGTGGGCGATACTGGAGTAGAAATCTTTGTACTCTTCGTCCGAAATATCCGATTTTGAGATTGTCCACAATGCGTTGGCTTTGTTGATCTGTTTGTTAACAGTTTCGTTATGACCTTTTTCCTCACCCTCGGCTGGTGCTACCCACTCCTCTTTGTCCATAAAGATCGGGAAAGGGATATGGTTGGAGTATTTTTTGATGATGTTCTCGATACGCCAGCCATCAAGGAATTCAGACTCGTCCTCTTTGAGGTGCATGATGATCGATGTACCGTGGCTATCGCGTGATGCAGGCTCGATCTCATATTCGCTTCCCGCCATGGATGACCATTTGTAGGCGTTCTCATCACCCGCTTTGCGTGAAATGACCTCTACTTTATCGGCTACCATAAACGACGCATAGAAACCGACCCCAAACTGACCGATGAGTTTGGAATCTTTTTTCTGATCGCCACTGAGTTGTTCTAAAAATGCTTTGGTTCCCGATTTGGCGATGGTTCCGAGATTCTCGACGAGGTCGGTTTCGTTCATCCCGATACCGCTGTCGCTGATGGTGAGGGTTTTGCCCTCTTTGTCGATCATGATGTCGATCCGCGGAGCGAAGTTGATCCCTTTGTATTTTTCATCGGTGAGGACGAGCATATTGAGTTTGTCGAGAGCATCCGAAGCATTAGAAACCAACTCACGGACGAAGATCTCTTTGTTCGAGTACAAAGAGTGAATCATGAGGTGTAAGATTTGTGAGACTTCAGTCTGGAACTGATGTTTTGCCATGTGACACATCCTTTAGTGTATTGGTATAAAGTTTTTCAAAGAGGATTGTATCAAAATGAAATTAATAATGCAAGAAGTATCAAAAAAGTTTAGTGTATTAGACTAAGGTATACATTCTTTTCTTTTTTATAACTGACCTTACGCACTTGATGAAATCAAGG
>JACXUE010000188.1 GCA_014764075.1 Sulfuricurvum sp. | reverse complement strand
TGTTCAAAAAGGGGATCGTGTTGTTATCTATATGCCGATGATCCTCGAAGCGGCATACGCGATGCTTGCGTGCACCCGTATCGGTGCGATCCACTCTATCGTATTTGGTGGATTCTCAGCCGAAGCTCTTCGTGATCGTATCATCGATGCCGAAGCAAAAGTGGTGATTACCGCAGACGGTGGATATCGTAAAGATAAACCGTACATGCTTAAACCGGTGGTTGACGATGCACTGAGTCACGGATGTGAATGTGTCAAAAAAGTTCTCGTGGTTGAGCGTAATGGTGAAGATATCAACTGGGTCGCAGGACGCGATTATTCGTACAACGAATTGATCAAAGATCAATCTCCGATATGTGCTTCTGAGCCGATGGATTCGGAAGATCCGATGTTCCTCCTCTACACTTCGGGTTCTACGGGCAAACCAAAAGGGGTTCAGCACAATACTGCAGGGTATATTCTTTGGGCACAAATGACGATGGAGTGGGTATTTGATGTCAAAGAGAACGATACCTACTGGTGTACAGCCGATATTGGATGGATCACTGGGCATACCTACATTGTGTACGGACCGCTTGCGATGGGTGCGACGACCGTTATGTTCGAAGGGGTGCCAACGTATCCGGATGCGGGACGTCCGTGGAAAATGGTTGAAGAGTACAAAATCAACCAATTCTATACCGCTCCGACTGCGATCCGTGTTCTTCACAAAACGGGTGCCGATGAACCAGCGAAATACGATCTTAGCTCTCTTAAAGTACTTGGAACCGTCGGTGAGCCGATCGATCCGCCAGCATGGAAATGGTACTACGAAGTAGTCGGTAACAGCAAATGCGCGATCGTCGATACTTACTGGCAAACCGAGACGGGCGGGCACGTCGTCTCTCCGTTGCCGGGTGCGACGCCGATCAAGCCGGCATCCGCGACTTTCCCGCTTCCGGGTATTATGGGTGAAATCATCGATCCTGAAACGGGCAAACAAGTGGGCAAAGGGGAGAGCGGTTACATGTGTATCACCCGTGCATGGCCATCAATGATCCGTAACATTTGGGGAGACCCTGAGCGTTTTGTGAAATCGTATTTCGGCGATGTCAAAAAAGAGGGTGTTCCGGTCTACTTCACGGGTGACGGCGCTAACTACGACGAAGACGGCTACATCACAATCACGGGACGTACTGATGATGTTATCAATGTATCGGGTCACCGAATGGGAACTGCCGAAGTTGAATCAGCGTGTAAAAAACACCCCAACGTCGCCGAAGTAGCGGTTGTCGGTAAACCGCACGATATCAAAGGGGAGGGGATCTTTGCCTACATCGTTCTCAAAAGCGAAGATTCCGTCAGCGAAGAGATGGAGATGGTTAAAGAGATCAACAAAGTGATCCAAAAAGAGATCGGCAACATCGCATTGTGTGATGATATCGTTTTTGTTCCGGGATTGCCGAAAACCCGTTCAGGGAAAATCATGCGCCGTATCTTGCGCTCTATCGCAAAAGGGGAAGCGATTACTCAAGATATTTCGACTCTCGAAGATCCAAGTATCGTTGCGACGATCGAAGCAAAAGTCAAAGGGTAATCCTCCTTTATTCTTCTTCTTCCCGCTTCGGCGGGATTTCCCCCTCTTTTTTCTCGGTCACTTTATGCCACAGTCCCACACTGATAGTGGAATTCACATTGATCTTCTCATGGCTGCTTGTGCTTGGAATATGAAAAAATGGATTCCATGCTCTATGTTTGACGAAAAACGATTGGACTTTGCCAATCGATGGATGGAATCCTAAAACCATTTTAGCTATAATGCCCCAAAAAAAGGGGAGGGTTGCGATGCGTCCACCACGCGGTTTTGGGAAAAACTATTTTTCCCTCGTCGCGATCCAAGCGTATGCGTCGCATGTACGCCTCCTCCAAAACATCACTCGGATCGGGTGGATCTGTATGCCCCATCCGATCCATACCTATTCGACCGTCTCTCCCCCCAAGGGTCTCCTTGCCTCATCTGCCACAACTATTATACAAAAAGGACACCCATGTACCGATACACTCTTTCACTCGTTGCCGCCGCAACGTTAGTTGCCTCCACCGAAG
>JACXUE010000187.1 GCA_014764075.1 Sulfuricurvum sp. | reverse complement strand
GAGGAGATGGCATTGAGCCGTAATTTTGATATCGTGGGTCATTTGGATCTGCTCAAAGTGTTTAAATTTCTCCCGACCAAAGATATTCGTCTCATGGCTAAAAATGCATTGAAAGCGATTAAGCGATCCGACATGACGATCGAGATCAATATGTCGGGATACCGCAAACCGATCGGCGAGGCGTACCCATCAGCTTTGTTGCTTGAAGCGATTGCCGAGCTTCAAATTCCAATTACATTCGGGTCTGATGCCCATCGGAGTGACCAAATTGCCCTGTTTGGCAATGAAGTCGTAGCTCTAGCACGTAACTATGGCTACAGTGAGTGTGCGCTTTATCGCAATCGAAAGAGAGAAATGATTAAATTTTAATCACTTTCTATTCTTCACTTTTTGTCAGAATTTGCTATACTGCTTGAACTTTATTATTTTCAGGAGTCTTGCATGGGTAAATTCGTAAACAGTGTCGACGAGTTTTTCAGTTTTTGTAAAGAGAACGACGTTCAGTTTGTAGATTTTCGTTTCACCGATATGAAAGGGACATGGCACCACGTTAGCTACCGTATGAGCGCGGTGAACGCAGGTCATTTTGAAAACGGTCTTCCGTTTGACGGTTCTTCTATTGAAGCGTGGCAGCCGATCAACCGTTCCGATATGCTTTTGAAACCGGATGCTGAGTCAGCGTTCATGGATCCGTTTACGGCTGATCCGACCATCATCGTATTCTGTGACGTATACGATATCTATAAAGGTCAATTGTACGAAAAATGTCCTCGTTCCATCGCGAAAAAAGCGCTTGAGCACCTTGCAAACGCCGGTGTCGGTGACGTTGCTTATTTCGGACCTGAAAATGAATTCTTTGTATTCGAAGATGTTAAAATTCGTGATGAAGCAAACTGCTCTTACTACGAAGTGGATACCGAAGAGGGTGCATGGAACGATGCGAAAGATTTCAAAGACGGTTTCAACACCGGTCACCGCCCACGTACTAAAGGTGGATACTTTCCGGTAGCACCGATCGATACTATGGTTGATCTTCGTGCAGAGATGATGTTGGCGCTAGAGCAAGTGGGTCTTGAAGTTGTTCTCGGTCACCACGAAGTTGCTCAAGGTCAAGGTGAAATCGGTGTGGTATTTGGAACGTTGGTTGAAGCGGCTGACAACGTACAAAAATTGAAGTACGTTATTAAAATGGTGGCTCACCTCAACGGTAAAACCGTTACATTTATGCCTAAACCACTCTATGGAGACAACGGTAACGGTATGCACGTTCACCAATCGATTTGGAAAGATGGCAAAAACACATTCTATAAAGAGGGGGGATATAGCAACCTCTCTGAAACTGCTCTTCACTACATCGGTGGTATCTTCCACCACGCACGTGCGGTTGCGGCGTTTACTAACCCATCTACCAACTCCTACAAACGTTTGATCCCAGGGTTCGAAGCCCCTTCAATTTTGACATACTCTAGCCAAAACCGTTCGGCTTCTTGCCGCGTTCCATATGGTGCGGGTGAAAAAGCGACACGTATTGAAATGCGTTTCCCAGATTCCGCTTCTTGCCCATACCTTGCGTTTACGGCAATGTTGTTGGCTGGACTTGATGGTATTAAACATAAAATGGTACCAGTTGGGCCAATGGATGAAGATTTATTCGAGCTTAGTCTTGATGAGATCCGTGAAAAAGGGATCCCACAAATGCCACATACATTGCGTGGCGCTCTAGAGGCATTGGTACGTGACAACGAGTTCTTACAACCGGTTATGACTCCGTTGTTCATCGACACGTATCAGCACTACAAATTTGAAACACAAGTATGGCCGTATGAAGCTCGTCCGACAGCGTTTGAATTCAAAACCACCTACTCTTGCTAACGCTTTTTATGCAACACACTTTTCGGGCAAAGACCGCAAAGTAGCAGGGACGCTTATGTCCCTTGTATCCTCCTGAAGCTTCCCGTATCTTTCGGATACGGGAGAGTTCGTGTCTCATTTAAAAATCACTTTTTCAGCTTTATTTGACGATAACAGTTTATTGTATCATACGCAATAAATGCGCTTTTAGGAGCTATGTATGAAATGTTAAGGTTTTATCA
>JACXUE010000186.1 GCA_014764075.1 Sulfuricurvum sp. | reverse complement strand
GGCTGATGCCATGATGAAAAGTCCCCATACCTCAAGAATCATAACCGGAAAAAGCTGGCCTAAAACATAAATGAATAATCCGAAACAAAATATTGCAAACCCATACCCTGGATGCCCTATACCTTCACCCCGGATTGATGCCATGATACTATTTCTCTCAATCCACAATACCGCTGCAATCATAGCATATAACAGCACATCATCGCTTTTACCAAAATTTTGATTAAAAAATATGTACACCACTACAGACTGTACCGTCATTAATGCATAAAGCAACCAAGGTAACCAAGTAACCTGAACGCGATATTTCATAAACAGACTCTGCGTAGATTTTTCTAAGCGTGAAAAAAATCAGAAATACGCTCTATAACCAATATTAACCCTTCGCCTTATGATACTCTCAATAAGATTTATACCGCCACTTGTTTTTTATCAAAAATTTCATAAAATAAAGTTTTTTCTTGATAAATAGGGTCTGCTGAATAATGGTTAAATTGTTTTATGGTAATGAATTAAGCGGTATTTTTGTATCTTGAATGCAAGGAAAAGCCTGAAAAAGCCCCAAAAACCCTGCACCTCGATACCGCCGATTCATGTACAAGCCGAAGTTTCAGCAGCTCACGTTCGAAAATTTCCATCTGCCGTTTGGCGGTAAACTCGATCCGGAAAACCGGTGGGTGAAGCTCGCCGACGTAATTCCCTGGCACGTCGCCGAGACGATGTATGCCAAAAACTTCATGTCGAAACGGGGCGCTCCTGCACTGACGGTTCGCATGGCGCTGGGGTCCTTGATTATCAAGGAGAAGCTCGGCCTTTCGGATATCGAGACGGTCGAACAGATCAAGGAGAACCCGTATCTCCAGTTCTTTATCGGTCTTGAAACGTACCAGCATGCAGCGCCCTTCGATGCCTCGATGCTGACCCACTTTCGGAAGCGGCTGAAGCATACCGATCTGGCCGCGTTGCAGGAGGAACTCCTGCAACGCCATCTGGCTGAAGAGCGCAGGAAGGCTGAGGAAAGGAACCAGAATGACGACGGAGACGGAGGTTCCGGCAACAAGGGCAAACTCATCGTTGATGCCACCTGCGCACCGGCAGACATCGCCTATCCGACGGATATTGGTCTGCTCAACGAAGCACGGGAAAAGACCGAGAAAATCATCGACCAGTTGTGTGCCAATGCTCCGCAGGAGTTGGGCAAGCCGAGGACGTATCGCAAGAAGGCCAGGAAAGCGTTTCTCTCGGCAATCATGAAGCGGAACCTGTCGAAAAAAGCGCTTCGTCGAGCCATTCGCCAGCAGTTGCAGTACATCGGTCGAAACCTGAAGCATATCGAAGCGCTCAGCGCCGCTGTACCGCTGACCGTCCTCTCGACAGCGCGGTATCGCGACCTGCTGGTGATCGATGAGCTGTATCGGCAGCAACAGGAAATGTACAAGAGTGACAGGAAGAGCATCAGCGATCGAATCGTCAGCATCAGCCAGCCCCATGTCAGGCCGATCGTACGGGGCAAGGCCGCAGCCAGGACGGAGTTCGGCATGAAGCTCTCCATCAGCGTCGTCGACGGCATCAGCCTGCCGGAACGGATGAGCTGGAACGCCTACAACGAAGGCTGCGACCTGGTGCGGGATATCGAGCGATATCGCGAGCGCTACGGGCACTATCCCGAATCAGTCCATGCCGACAAGATCTACCGGACGCTGGCCAACCGGATGTGGTGCAAGGCACGAGGAATCCGGCTGAGCGGCGTGCCGCTCGGTCGGCCCCCGAAGGATGTTGAGAAGAACCGGGCCCGCCGGCGGCAGATCAGGGAAGACGAAGGAGTCCGGAATGCAGTCGAAGGCATGTTCGGTAAGGCGAAGCGCCGATACGGGCTGGGCCGGGTAATGGCGAGGCTTGCCGAGAGCAGTCTGAGTGTGGTCTCGATCACGTTCCTCGTGATGAACTTGGACCGGCTGCTCGCCGCTCCTTTTTTGCGCCTGTTTGAATGGCTCCTTTTGGAGCTTGATGTAATCAGAAATTTGTTCGCGTGGTCACCTCCCCGAGCGGCGATTGAGTGCCGCGGGGCGATGGCTTGAATTCTTCAGCAAACCCTA
>JACXUE010000185.1 GCA_014764075.1 Sulfuricurvum sp. | reverse complement strand
CGTAAAGTGCGTAACATCGGTTAGTTATCTATTCTCTACCAACTTATCCAAAATATAGAGCTGCAAGTTTTTGTGCGGTATCTCTTTGTCTAACGCTTCGGAGTAGATTTTTGCTACCTCTTTGGCGTGCAGCTCATAGTCAAAATGGGGGAAGTGATTCACCCATCCGTTTTTGATAATTTTTAATGCAACTGTATCGATGAGGTACTCTTTGAAAATTGCATAGGTTGCAAAAAACATCCCCGTAAAGAGTACCGCCATCACAATCAGCAAATGGCAGTCGATCTTTGTCAAAACGGTGTGAAATATAGCCGATGCAGGGAGTAAGATTAAATGCCAAAGGGCAATAAACACTAGATAACTCCGCCCTACACTGAGACGAAATCCCGGTATTTTCCCCTCCAGTTTTAATCTGTCTTGGTACATTTTGTTGGTTTTAAGCAGATCGCGTAAAAGCATTGGTTCTTCACTCAAGCTAAAGACATACGGGATGATTTTCTCATCGGTGAATTTTTGAGAGGCTGTCTTCATCCATGAAAAAAGTCGAATCATTGGTGTTCCTTGATAATGGTGCTGACGCGTGCCGCACTTCCATGACCTAAAAGATTCCGGAGCGCTTGTGCGTCATTGAAAAATTGTTGTTTATCCATTTGTTGATACGCATTATACAGATTTTGAGCATTAACTTCGTTTTGAAGAAACTCGGGATGGAGCGCTCTGTGGTAGTTATGGGAAAATAATATATTTCCCAGCCCTACGTAATCGAGTTTGACCAGACGTGATGCTATCGCATAATCGAGTTTTTTGGCAATGTAGGCGAAGAGATGTCACCGTAAAGTTCTCGAATTTGTTGATCGGTAAAATGGGGTGGAATGACGAGCAACGCTTCACAATCGATCATAGCGCGCAGCTCACGGTATATCGGCATGAGACGTTTGATCTCGCCGGGGCGGCTTCCGGGCATAAAGGTGATCTTACCGCTGGGAATGAGATCGATTTTGCGGATGGTAATCTCATCGAGCAGCGGATGACCTACGTATTCGATGGGGGCATTGGAAGAATAATACGAGGGTTCAAACGGCAGAATCGAGCAAAGGCGGGTAATCGTTTTTTCCAGTACGGGAATCCGTTTTTTCTTCCATGCCCATGCCTGAGGGAGGATATAAAAGATGATCTCTTTCTTGGGATAGCGTTTGCGAATCGCTTTGGCAAGAGGGAGATTAAATCCCGAAGAATCGATGAGGAGCACTTTATCGACATCACGTGCCAATTCGAGCATCTGATCTTTGAGACGGAAGAAAAACGGGAGTTTTTTGATCGCATCGACGAATCCCATGATTGAAGCAGAACGGAGGTCAACGATACTCTCTCCGAGCGAGCGATCAAAGATGCCTGTTAAGGTTACATCAGATCCCAACTCTTTTGCCAAATAAGAGAGGTGAATATTAGCGGAGTGCTCCAGTGCGCTAACGAGTAATTTCATGATCCTCCATCTCCTCGTGTACTCATATCGGGTTGATAGTTACTTTTATTTTCGTGAAATTCACTTAAAAACGTGGTAATCGAATCGATCTCTTTGTCACTAAGCCCCATCGCAAAAGGGATCATCATCTGAGCTTGCTGTGTGTCCCCTTTTTTGGCACGGTAATTTTTGAGTTTGCTCATCAAAAATGGTTTACGCCGATAAGCTAGAGGGGGGTATTGATTGATCCCCCCCGCTGAAATGCCGTGACAACCGCTGCACCCTTTGGAAAAATAGAGATTTTTTCCCATCTGATAGGGATCGGAAGCACCAAAAAGGAGTATCGGTAGGCAAAAGAGGGCAAATTTGAGCACTTTAGAGGTACCTTTAACGTTTCTTGGACTAAAATACCGACATTATACCTTTAAAAGTTCAACGGAGGCGGTCAAATGATCATTAGCGGCGCAATTATCTGTGATATCAATGGGGAACGTCGTGCCGATGTTCGTATCGAAGAAGGGGTTATTCAAGAGATTGGTGAGAATCTTGGCGGCTCTGACATTTTTGATGCGAAGGGGTGTTACCTGATTCCGGGGCTTGTTGATACAGATGTACGCCTGAAGGATGGACAGCTCAGCCGAACCAATCTTGAAAAACTCTCTCGCCGTGCACTTATGGGTGGGGTGAGTACGGTCGTTCTTGCCAGTGACACGACCCCTCCGATTGACAATGAGATTACATTGGAGTTCGTTCAACAGCACCGTGCGCTCTCTCACGGTGCAACAATTGAGCCTTTGGTGAGTGCGCTCAATGAAAAAGGTGCTCTCAGTAATATTGCTATCATGCTTAAAAAGGGGTGTGTCGCTATCCATACGGCAACCATTAACGATTACAATCTGATCATCCGGATCGCACAATATGCAAAAATGGCCTCTAAAACGATATTTTACAAAGCCCAAGAGAAAAGTTTTATTGAGAGCGGTGTGATGGCGGATGGAGCGATAGCGTCACAGTTGGGGCTTCCTAGGATTTCCCCGCTATCTGAGGTGGTTCATATCGCATCGATGATCGAAATTTCACGCCATTTCGGAGTCAAAATCGTTTTTAAAAGTGTAACCGAACCCCGTTCGATCGAATTGATCGCACAAGCCCGTAGTGAGGGGGTTGATGTAGCATGTGAAGTCGCGCTTCATCATTTGCTCAAAAGCGATTCTGCGTGTTTGGGGTTTGATACCGATGCCAAAATCGATCCCCCCTTGGTGAGTGAGACCAAACGACTACAACTGATTCGTGCATTGAAAGAGGGTAAAATCGATTCTTTGAGGTCACATCGGTATCGTTGCCGGTGAGATCAAGGTAGGTGCGCCGTGTGATTGCGTGGTGTTTAATCCCAACGAGAGCTTTGAGGTTCCTCATCACCACAGTCTTTATAAAAGAGAGACGCTCAAAGGGAAAGTGGTGATGGCGATTTGTCGCGGGGAGGTGACGAGGTTTTAGTTTTCGTTCGTAGTGAGTCTATCAAACCATGAACTCCACACCCTTCGACATCACAAAGATACCTATCAAAGCGATGTTTCCTTGGGTTTGGGGTAAACGGTTTTGGGACGATTATAACGATTTGGCGTTCTGAAACTCTGCAATCTCCGCTTCTACCATCGCATCGATCATAATTTTATAGAGAGTCGTGAGAAGATTCGGCGATACACCAAACTCCAGTGCACGAGCGCGGACACGATCCATGACCGCTTCCATTCTCTCGTTGGCTTTGATTTCATCGATAGAGTGTTTAAAATTGGCAGCTTGTTTGATATAGCCGTTGCGTGCGGCGATTAATTCGACGATTTGATCATCGAGTGTGTCGATATATTGACGAACTTC
>JACXUE010000184.1 GCA_014764075.1 Sulfuricurvum sp. | reverse complement strand
GTTAAAAAAGCCAACTGCTTGGCTTTTTTAGCTTTGGAACCGAGCCGATATGTGTTAGCATCGGCAAGGCTGTCCCTGCCACTTTACGGGCTTTGCTCGTAAAGTGCGTAACATCAGTTAATAAAGTTCAATGGGAATTGAAGCAAGATTTTTTTAAAATTGAGAAAATGGAAAGTTAAGAGTTTCAAAAGTGGTTTTTAGAGGTGCCCTTGTTGTAATCGTAGGATTTGTGTTTTCCCTCTACACTCAATGTCGGAAGATAGGTGTAGCGATCTTCAGTGTGCTTGAGAATCTCGATCGAGGCACGGTCGCTTTGGAGATCGTGGCGCATGATCGATCCCGTTGAGATGTCACGGAGCGGTTGAAAAGAGATTGGCTCCGCAACCGAAACGCCGCTGAGGAGTTCGAGGTGCTTGCGGTGTTTTTGAGGAGGATTTTGAGTTGATGTTCATCGTAATCAGTACTCAGACGTGAGGCGATCAGCGATTTGAGGACATCACGGGTGGAGAGATCGTTGTGTACCAGTATCTCGAACCTCTTCACTTGTGCGTCCAGTTCTTTTTGTTTCTCTGAGATCACCTCCAAACGCATCCGCGTATCGAGATAATCGTAATAGGTTGCAATGGTTTCCAACATGACGTTTTGTCGCTCTTGTTCTAAACTCTCAAGTGCTCCCACTTTGTTTGAGCGTAGAGCACTCAGAAGTGCTTCGCGTCGAAATCCGTCAAAAACGGTAATTTCGGCTTCGAGTTCAAACCCTTTGATCGTTTTGGGCTCAAAATCGGTCGCTTTGTCTTTTCGTTGATAGATGCCGGCTGCCCGTAATTGTCGGGAAATAGGTCGTTTTGGCTTCATCCAAAAGCGATTGGGATTTCTCGTTCTCCAACCGTGCCGATTCGATACGGAGATTGTTTATGGTATTAGAGAGGAGGGTGGAGAGATCGTTGCCCCATAATGAGGCGGCGATCCCAAAGAGGATTAAAGGGTATTTTATCAGTGAGCTCGACCTGAATTTTAAATTATGTTGACAATGTTAACATTAAATGTAAACAATGTCAACATAATGGAGACATTTATGGTACAATTTGGTTATGAATGTAAAAAAAAACTCAACGTATCATCACGGCAATCTCAAAGAGGCACTCCTATCTACCGCATTACAGATGGTAGAAGAGGAAGGTCTCGATGCGATTACACTCCGTGAGATCACCCAAAGACTAGGGACATCCCGTAGTGCGGTATATCGCCATTTTGAGAGTAAAGAGGATTTGATCAAAGGGGTGATTAAACAGGGTTACGCCCAAATGGATGAACTGTTTACCCCGATTTTTCGGGATCAAAGCCGCAGTGTCGAAGAGCGTTTTGAACGAATGAGCCGAGCTTATTTAGAGTTCGCGATCGAACATCCGAATCTCTATCGCCTCCTTTTCGGTGAGCGTTTTCGCGAAGAGCGTGAGGGGATCTGCGATTACTGTGAAGAAACACAGGCGACGGGATTGTACGCGCTGATCGGATTGCTTCTTGAAGCTCAGGAAGGCGAAATCGTTGCCAAAGTCGATCCGATGATCCAAGCCGCCACGATTTGGGCATCGGTGCACGGGTTGGCATCCCTGCTGATTGACGGACATCTGATGATGAGTGACAATCTCGAAGAGATCTATCGACACATATACATCTCTTTGCTCAAAGGTTTACGTTGATCGGAATCTAACGCTTTACCAGATAGAGTTGACCCCGACAATCTACCATCGATCGAGTTCCATCACATGGGTGAATCGCTTTGCCGGTTATGAGGGAGTAAGTACCGAAATCGGTTTTGAGAAGATCATCTTCGATATGAAGGAGATTAATCGTATTAACAAACGCATCGCATTGTTGTTCAAATAGACACGTTTTATAGATTGTACTCGGTATTAGAGATTATACGAATGATTGTAAGATTTGCTCGAGAGGAGTTGATGAGATTTTAGCTATGGTATTGCAGGATTTTATCTTTGAATATCATTATAATTGAACTTATTCGATAAAATACGGCTTGTATAGTGCAGCATTACGATTAAGAAGGTATATTTATGAGTGAAAACAAAGATTTTTTACGCACCATCGTCGAAGAGGAT
>JACXUE010000183.1 GCA_014764075.1 Sulfuricurvum sp. | reverse complement strand
AGTGTTTCAATCGTATCCCTTGCTTTTTGGGACTCTTCAGCGGTTGTAAAATTGGCCGCCGTTACCAATATTTGAGAGGGGATAATATTATAATGCTCAAACATCTTACGGTATTTGTTCATAAGAATCGGTTGTCCGATCGAAGCCAAAGCCTGTTTGTTTGCCAAAATTTTTTTATCGAGCTTCAGTTCCGTATACCCTGCCGCCACAGCACCTGAGGAGACAAGAATCACTTCATAGCTTTGTTTGAGTTCGGCGATAAAATCGACCAAATTTTGCATCCGATCTTTAGCAATACGGTTTTGCTCACTCAAGACCGCGCTACCGACTTTGAGAACGATCCGCTTCATTGGCGCTCCGCAACAACCATCTGATAGAGTGCATACGTCAACGGTTTGATATTCAAATGGGTAGCCGAAGAGATCGGCGTCACAAATGCCGGTTTCAAAGGGTCATAAAATGCTCTATCAAAACCTTCTTGCTCATACACCGGATACTCGGGACTAAAAGCAAATCGGCTTTTAGCGACAGGCGAAAGTCCCAAAAGCTTCAAGAAAGCATGAGCTTTCTCTACTGCCTCCTCAGGGCTCATCGCATCGGATCGGGTAAGGGCGATCGCAAAATTACGTTCAGACAAAAGAGGGGAGAATTTTTCCAACTCCGCTTTGAGCGTTTTATATTGGTATTCCATCTCCAAATACGATGCCAAATCGATCATGAACAAAAGGGTTTTGGTCCGCTCGATATGTCGGAGAAATTGAAGCCCAAGCCCTTTTCCTTCCGACGCTCCGCCGATAATCCCAGGGATATCGGCCATGACATAAGAATCGTAATCAATTGTAATCTGACCCAACTTAGGAGTCAATGTCGTAAACTCATAGTTCGCCACTTCAGGACGTGCATTCGATACGGTCGAGATGAGCGTCGATTTTCCGACATTCGGAAATCCAACAAGTCCCACATCGGCAATCAGCTTGAGTTCCAATCGTACGACACGCTCTACTCCAGGTTCACCCGGCTGTGCATACATAGGTTTTTGGTTCGTGGAGGATTTAAAATGGACATTTCCAAGACCGCCGCGCCCCCCTTGCAAGAAAAGCACCTCTTTTCCATCTTCAAGTAGATCAAGGAGTACTGCTCCCGTCTCGACATCGACGACCTGTGTCCCGGGAGGAACAATAACGACAAGCGGCTTGCCCGCTTTTCCCGCCATATTGGAACCCATCCCCGGTTTCCCTTTTTCGGCTTTGAGGTTTTTATTCCCTTGGAAATGGGCTAAAGTATGGGTATTGTTGTCTACTTTGAAATAGACATCCCCCCCTTTACCGCCGTCTCCTCCGTTGGGTCCCCCTTGAAGGACATATTTTTCACGCCGGAAAGCGACACACCCTGCCCCCCCTTTTCCCGATGAAACGGTTATCTCTACGCTATCACTAAACATATATATCCTTAGGATGTTTTTTTACAACTGCATCGCCGTTATGATGATTATTTACTTAATGCTGTACTTCAAAGACTCAAGTACACGATTAAAAAGATAATTATTGGAAAATGGATTCACAATCGGGCGAAAGCCCGATGGAAATTATGCGGCAGGGATAATAGAGACTTGTTTGCGTTTTTTATCTTTGCGCTCGAACGCAACGACACCGTCAACCAAAGCATACAAAGTATGGTCTTTACCCATTCCCATGTTTTTACCTGGGTGAACTTTTGTTCCGCGCTGACGAACAATGATATTACCCGCTCTTACGAATTCACCACCGTATTTTTTGACACCGAGTCTACGTCCCGCTGAGTCGCGGTTATTCTGTGTACTACCCTGACCTTTCTTGTGAGCCATGTGCTATCCTCCTACTTTTAAATTACGCAGCGATCTTAACGATACGAACGCGTGTGTGATCTCTTCTGAAACCACGTTTCAATTTACTGTCTTTACGGCGACGTTTTTTGTAGATCACAACTTTACGGTCACGACCTTCGTTGATAACTTCAGCAGTAACAACAGCACCACTAACAAATGGGGTACCGATTTTGAGTTCACCGTTATTTACGGCAAGAACTTCCGTGATTTCGACGGTTGCTTTGGGATCAAGTCCCATTTTATCGAACAAAAG
>JACXUE010000030.1 GCA_014764075.1 Sulfuricurvum sp. | reverse complement strand
GCACTCTTCGGTCGCCTTAGCCGCATAGCCTCTAATATCACTCTCGATGTGGGGCATAACCCCCTTGCGGCACGGGAGATAGCCTGCTCTTTCGAGGGAAAAAAGATCATACTGATCTATAACACTTACGGTGACAAGAATTATCGAGAGATATTAGGAACTTTAAAACCGATTATCGAGTCGGTTGAGATCATCGAGGTGAGTGAGGGGCGAATTGTTCCGCGAGAGGATCTTGAGGGGGCATTGGATGAGATGGGTATTCCCTATTGCTCATTTGAAGCAATCGACACGAATAAAGAATATTTGGTCTTCGGCTCATTCAGCGTAGCCGAGACGTTTTTAAAGAGGATGAATGTCACAAGCACGATGGTATGAATACGTCAAAAACAACCCGAAAAATCTCCCCGAAATCCTTGTGTGCGAGGATGCAAAAGAAGCCTCGGAACTAAGCGATGTATCGGCATTTTTAGAGATTCCCCATATCATATTTCCCGATTTTCGCGCGGCATATATGGACGATTTGCGCCCTTTTAGCGAAGAGTTATTTGCCCTTTTCGCCGCACTGCGAACCTATTACACGGCATCCAAGAAACCACTTATCATTTCACCGCTCAAAACGCTCCTTTTCCCGATGCCGCGTGCTGAGTTGCTCCAAAGCGAGACCATCGAGTTTGCTTCTCGAATCAATCTGAGCGCATTTAAAGAGAAACTGATCCATTGGGGATATACATTCGTCGATATGGTGGAGATGGAGGGGGAGGTATCCCATCGCGGCGATATCCTCGACATTTATGTCCCCAACCAAAGCCATCCGTACCGTATCAGTCTGTTTGACGATGAGGTCGAAGAGATCAAAGCATTCGATGTCGAAACTCAGCGAACTGAGAAAGAAGAATTGGCAAGCATCGAGGTAACGAGCGCATTTTTCTCTCTTGATGGTGAGCAATATCACTATTTTGAAAAAGCGATAGCCGATGCGCAAAGCGACAGTTTTGTCAAAGATATTGCATCCCTCGGTTTTTGGGTATTGGGAGAGCACGGCATTGATCTGTGCGAAGGCAAAAAGGTCGCCCGTATCCGTGAGATGAAAAGTCTCCTCGATGAAGCGTATGGTCTTAATCAGCCTGTCTTGCCTCGTGAGCGATTTGAAGTCGATATTCTACCCGAATCCAAAAAATACACCCCATTGGGCGGGGGGGATTTTGAAACGCTCCGAAGCGTTCATAAGAGCAAAAAATTCACCCTCATCGCCGCAAACGATACCCAGCTAAAGGCAGCGGGAATTTTTGATATCAAGGGAATCACGGTTAAAACGTCCGGAATTGTTCTTAATCTAATCGGTTCCGATGAGGTTATCTTCTCTCTCAATCGCCATGAGAAAAAGCGCCGCCGCCGTCGTACCTCGATCCTCCTTGATGATCTCAAAGTGGGCGATTACGTCGTTCATGAAGAGTACGGAGTGGGGATATTTGTCGGGATCGAGCAAGCAGAGATCCTCGGAGGGGTCAAAGATCTCGTCGTTATCAAATACATGGGGGATGACAAGCTTCTCCTCCCCGTCGAAAACCTTGATACGATCGATCGCTACATTGCGACCGGTTCTCTTCCTGTTCTCGATCGTTTGGGCAAGGGGAGCTTCGGCAAGCTCAAAGAGACGGTTAAAGCCCGCCTCTTTGAGATCGCATCTGAGATTGTCGGGATCGCGGCGAGCCGTGCACTGATCAAAGCCCCTGTGATGTCCGTCGATGCGGGAGAACTGAGAGCATTCCAAGCCGCTGCGGGATTTGAGTACACAATCGATCAAGCAAGCGCGATTCAAGCCATCGTGCGCGATCTCTCGTCGGGGCAGATTATGGATCGGTTGCTGAGCGGAGACGTCGGATTCGGGAAAACGGAGGTGGCGATGAACGCGATTTTCACCGCCGCAAAAGGGGGATTCCAATCGCTCCTCGTCGTTCCGACGACCTTGCTCAGTTCTCAGCATTTCCAATCGCTCAAAGGGCGTTTAGCACCGTTTGGGATACGGGTGGCAAAGCTGGATCGTTTTGTCAGCACCAAAGAGAAAAATGCGACACTGAGAGCGTTAGAGTCGGGAGAACTCGATTGTGTCGTTGGAACGCACGCTCTTTTTGGGGTAAATTGTGCGAAACTGGGATTGGTCATCATCGATGAGGAGCATAAATTCGGGGTGAAACAAAAAGAAAAACTCAAATCGCTTTATGAGAACGTCCACCTCCTAAGCATGAGCGCGACCCCCATCCCGCGAAGTCTCAACCAAGCCCTCAGCTCCATCAAAACGATGTCAGAACTCCTCACCCCACCATCGGAGCGTTTGGGAGTGCGGACGTTTGTCAAAAACTACGACGAAAAACTGATCAAAGAGGTGATCTTGCGGGAACTCCGACGCGGCGGTCAGGTGTTCTATGTCCACAACTCGATTGACTCGATGATCATCAAATCGGGAGAGCTCAAAGCGATCCTCCCCGATTTGCGTATCCTCATCCTTCACTCCCAAATCAGCGCAACCCAAACCGAAGAGGAGTTGGCTAAATTTGCCGATCGTCAATACGACTTGCTCCTTGCCACCTCTATCATCGAATCTGGGATTCATATGCCGACGGTTAACACGATGATCATTGACGGTGCCGATCGGTTTGGCATGGCGGATCTTCATCAGCTTCGCGGTCGGGTAGGACGGGGGCATATCGAGGGATATGCGTACTTCATCGTCGATGATAAAGATCACCTCACCGAAGAGGCGAAAAAACGGCTGGTTGCGCTAGAGTCCAATTCATTCCTCGGAAGCGGTTCGATGCTCGCGTACCACGATCTCGAAATTCGCGGTGGAGGAAATCTCGTCGGAGATGCCCAAAGCGGTCATATCAAAAATATCGGCTATGCGTTGTATTTGCGGATGTTGGAGGATGCGATCAAACTCCTCACCAATCAGACAACTGCGGTACGTGCCAAAGTGGACATCAAGCTGACCGTCGGCGCCTTTATAAGCGATGAACTGGTGAGTGAAGACCGTCTGAGACTTGAGCTCTATCGCCGTCTCAGCCAGTGCGAATCGCCGAGCGATATTTACGAAATCGAAGAAGAGGTCGCAGATCGTTTCGGTAAACTCGATACGCCGACAAAACAGTTTTTTGAGATCATGGTGATTAAACTCCTCTGTATCGAGAAAAAAATCAAAATGGTGAGCAACTACAACCAAAACATCACCATCGAGTATCAAAGCGGTGACAAAGAGTCGTTGCAGAGCAAAAGCAAAGACGATGACGATCTGATTGGAGCGGTGTTGCACTATCTCCGTAACGCCAAAAGTAAACTATGAGTTTTTGCCCTTATTTTGATACCCATCAGTGCCGTTCGTGCAGTTGGATCGATTATTACTATGCCGAACAGCTCAAACTCAAAAATGACCATCTGCACACCCTTTTGGATCCATACGCGCCACGTGATTGGCTCAAACCGGCAACCTCTTCGCTCAAAGGATTTCGAAACAAAGCCAAAATGGTTGCCACTCCGACGATTGATGGGGTCGTTTTGGGGCTCTCCGAAGAGGTGAATTTGATCGAGTGTCCCTTGTATGATCCAAGTATGCAGAAGGTTTTGCACACGGTTCAAGAGTGGCTACGTGAGCTCAAAATCAAAGGATACGATCTCAAAAAGCGAAAAGGGGAACTCAAATACGTCCTTCTCACCCGTAGTAAATGGAGCGGCACTATGATGCTCCGTTTTGTCCTTCGCTCTCACGGCATTATAGGGAGATTGAAAAAAGGTTTGGACGATTTGCTCAAGCGCTCTCCCGAACTCAAAGTTGTTACGGCCAATATCCAGCCGGTACATATGGCGATTTTGGAGGGGGATGAGGAGATATTTTTTACCGAAGCACGTCGCCTCGAAGAACGCTTTAATGGTGTTCCCCTCTTTATCCGTCCCAAAAGCTTTTTCCAAACCAACCCAGAAGTGGCCGAAAAGCTTTATCGTACGGCAAGTGAATGGGCGGATGAGAGCAAACCGAAAATTCTTTGGGATCTTTTTTGCGGGGTAGGGGGATTTGCTTTGCATTGTGCCGCGCCGGATCGCCACATCGTCGGGATCGAGATCGAGGCTGAGGCGATTGCGTGCGCCCGCGATTCAGCGGCGCAGTTGGAGATGCAAACCGTCCGTTTCGAGTCGCTTGATGCAGCAACGTTTAGCGCTACGGCGGGAGAGAAACCCGATCTCATTATTGTCAATCCGCCGCGTCGTGGATTGGGGGAACAAATTTGCAAATGGCTTACCCGTGTCGGGAGCGAGCGGATACTCTATTCGAGCTGTAATGCGATGAGTTTAGCTAAAGACCTTGAATCCCTCAGCAGATACAGCCTAAAGCGGGTTCAACTCTTTGATATGTTCCCTCACACCGCTCACTATGAAGTGCTAGTCGAGCTAGTGCGGGAGTAAAGCCCACCGAAAAGATCGAGGTGGGTGAGATAGAGCCGTACCTCAAATTCGAGTTGATGATACTGAGGTTCGATATGGGTACAGAGTTTATAAAACGCTTTGTTGTGCTCTTTCTCTTTGAGATGGGCGAGTTCATGGGTGACGATCATCCGCAAAAACGGTTCGGGAGCATTTTTAAAAAGATTTGAAATTCGGATCTCATTTTTCGCTTTGAGTTTCCCCCCTTGTACCCTCGAAACAAAGGTATGGGTTCCCAGCGTGGAGCTGAGATCGCGGATTTTGGGATCAAAGAGCACTTTGGAGATTGGTGATGCGTTGCGAAAATGAGCATTTTTGATCCCCATCGCATACTCATAGAGGCTCTTGTCGGTTGTGTAGGGATGGGTGTCGGGGTATTTCAAGAGTAGCCGTTCCCCCAAGATCTGATTGTCGATCAGATTTTGGACTTGTGTACGGATCTCTTGGGGGTAGTGGGTTAGATATTTAAGCGATTGCATACGTAATTGTAGTATAGTTTTACACTTTATCCAAAGGTGCACGATGGAACATCACAAGATCGACGAACTCGTAGCCAAGATCAAAGCGCTCGAAACGGAGTTGGAAGAGGAACTGCATCAGGAGTATGAACGGTTCACCTGCGAAATCACGAAAAAGCGCGAAGAGTTATTGGAATCGTATCGGCACGATCGTCAGGGATTGATCCGTTACTTGGCGACGACACCGATACTGCATCTACTGAGCGCTCCGGTCATCTGGTCGGTGTTGATTCCCGCGTTGGTGTTGGACGGTTTTGTTACGATCTATCAGTGGATCTGTTTTCCGATCTACAAAATTGCGAAAGTGAAACGGAGTGATTACATCATCATTGACCGCCATCGGTTGGGCTATCTCAATCCGATTGAAAAACTCAATTGCCTCTATTGCAGTTACTTCAACGGGTTAATGGGATACATTTCCGAGATCGCCGCCCGAACCGAGCAGTATTGGTGTCCGATCCGCCATGCAACGAGGATGAAATCGATCCATTCGCGGTATCAGAAATTTTTTGAATACGGTGACAGCGGTCGTTTTCGAAACGAATCGGAAAAATTGAGAGACGCCCTTGCAGAGGAGAAAGAGTGAAAATAGCATTTATCGGAGACATCGTCGGTCGTCCTGGACGTAATATGATCAAAGAACATCTAATGAAGCTCAGATCGGAGTACGGGATCGATTTTGTCATCGCTAACTACGAAAACGGATCGCACGGATACGGTGTGACAATGAAAAATGCCCAAGAGCTGTTCGCTATGGGGATCGACTGCATGAGCGGCGGAAACCACACGTGGGATAAAAAAGAGATCGAACCGCTGTTGGAGACATTGCCTCTCCTGCGTCCTCACAACTATCCTGAGGGGGTCAAAGGAACAGGGTGCCGTATCTTCGACGTATCAGGGGAAAAACTCGCTGTGCTGAACATCATGGGGCACTACGGGATGCCTTATGTCGATAACGCTTTTCGATGTGCCCGTGATACCGTCGCACAACTCAAAAATGACGGAGTGGATCATATCTTCATTGATTTTCATGCCGAAGCGACCAGCGAAAAGAGGGCGATGATGATGCTGTTGCAGGGGCAGGTTTCAGGGATCATCGGTACCCATACCCATGTGGGGAGCGATGATTTTCAGATTGCAAACGGCACGGCGTATCTCACTGATATCGGACTCACCGGATGTCGGGACAATGTGATCGGGATGGATGCTCAGGTGCCCGTCGAAAAATTCCTCATGGGGGTATCGGGACGGTTTGAAGTCCCCGAAAAATGCCGAAAAATCCTCCAAATCGCAATCATGACGTTCGAAGAGGGAAAATGTACCGACGCATTCAAACTCAAAATCTTTGATGACGGGCGTATTGACAAAACGGATGCGTGGGTGGAAGAGTAACGTGGAGCTTGCCGACTCTTTCGAACTTTTTGGTGCATTAGAGCGCCTCAAGCTTCTCGAAAACTCTCCGCCGTTGTGGTGGCCAGAGTATGGAACTTTTGAGGTGGTGGTAGGGGCGATCCTCACTCAAAATACTCAGTGGGAGAGGGTGCAAATCTCTCTCGATAACCTCCGTCGCACTGAAATTTTAGCTCCCGATCTCCTTGCTCAAACCCATCCTGAAACGTTGATGGAGTTGATCCGTTCGAGCGGTTTGTTCAGAGCCAAAGCTCAAAATCTCATCCGATTGTCGCACAACATAATCGAGCAATTCGGTGATTTCGAAACCTTTGCCCTCGGTGTGGATAGGGAGTGGCTGTTATCTCAAAAAGGGATCGGCCCCGAGACGGCGGACTCTATCCTCTGCTACGCCTGCGCCCGTCCCGCGATGGTTGTGGATGCCTATACTGCGCGGCTGTTAAACGCGTTCGGATATGAGTTCGAGAGTTACGATGAGTTGCAGGAGTGGTGCGAAGCGGGGATACGCGGCTATTTTGACACCGTTCAGCTACCTGCCGCGTTTGCGCGGTTTCATGGGATGATAGTGGAGTATGTGAAGGGGAATAGCAAGGGGAAAAGTGTTAATATTGATCTAATTAAAACACCTCTTTAACCCGTCCCACTTCCCCACTCGTCAACCGTACTTTGATCCCATGCGGAACCCCCTCTGTCAGTCTCCCCGTACTTTGATCCTCTTTGAGGACGATGCTCACCCGTTTCCCCGACATGATATTTTTACGTTCTCTTACGTCCATAATAGATTCTTGCACTTTATTTTTATAGGGATTTATAATGGATTTTGAAACATTATAGTCGTCTTTCATTGTCCGATTTTTTGTTTCGTTTGCTCTTAGATTGCTTTGGCAAATTCATAAAACGCTTTTGCTTCTGCGATAGACGGTTTTTGGTTGGGCATCAAGCCGAAATCTTCGGGATAGCGCGATTCGATATAGAGTTCATCAAGGGTATGAAATAGATCGGTATCGTCGCATACAAATTCGGATTTATTAAGGTCGAAGAGTTTATTGAGCGAATGGATTTTAGGGACATTTTCGCCATTTTCTTCCATCAGAGCTTTAAAAGCTTTTTCGATTGCTTGCTGGGAATGAAATGCGACGAGATGGGTTAAATGAGGTTGTGAGAGGATTTGTTCGATGACATCAAGATCATCGGAGGCGGCTTGGAGCCATGCATGGCTAAGCCGATTCATAAAGTTTGACCCCTTTGGTCGTGATCTCTCTCGAAAATGAACTGTTCATAGCGATAAACTCTCGGTGCATTGCCTTGGTGTGGACGATCAAATCGGTGGGATGGGTTCGGACAATATTTTCCAACGCTTTTGCAACTTTGAGATAGAGTCGGTTTTTTTCGCCCCAGTTTTGAGGGATAAACTCATCATCTGTCACAACGTATAAATCAATATCACTATTTTCCGTAGGCTCACCATAGGCATAGCTTCCGAATAAAACGACCTGCATGGGATTAAGATGCGTTAGTTGAGTAATGATTTGATCTTTCAGTGCGTTGGTTAACTTCATGAAAAGATTATAACAGATTTTTGATTTCTCTACGGATAGAATCGCATTTGCATACCCAAAAGCACTATAAGCCAAAGGGGAATCATGACGATCGATGTCAATCTATGCCGTGCCGATGAAACATTATAGCCAATATCGAAGAGATTATGGAAGATACGATGGTGTAGATGTTTATCCTCCATCCCAAAACGAGCATATGTCCGCCCGCTTCGATACTGAAATTGCGCATCGCAAAATTGGGGGACTCTTCGGGAGAGAGGAGCATTTTCATGCTGACCCCTTTTTTATGCGCTTAATACGGCTTCTTTGCGTTCCATGAGGGAGTCCTTTAGATCGGTTCGGAAAAACACTCAAAGGTGTCCTGACCTTACGCACTCGATAAAATCGAGGGCAAAAAGGGCTAGTTTCTCCCATATCCGAAAGATATGGCAAGCTTTAGGGGGTTGTATGGACATTTGTCCCTGATGCTTTGCGGGCTTTGAGCGTAAAGTGGGTAACATCAGTTAATAGCAAGGAAAAGGCTAAACCTTGGATTGCACTGTGATTTTGGTCGCCTCAAACAGGGTTGCCGCTTTTTTGATCATCGGCTCTTTGAGGACATCGCTGCCGTCAAACTCTTTGACGCTGCTCTCGTCGCATTGGCTGACACAGCTTCCGACACCGATCTCGACATCTTCGACCATTGAGACGGGTTCGAGGATAGGTGTCTCTTGGAGGAGGGGTTCTAATACATGAGCTTCAACTTCCGGTTTGACGGCTGATTGGGCTGTTTTGGTGCACCCTTGCGATTTGATCTGCGTATCGATTCCAAAAATTTCACGGACAAATTGACGGATGATACCGAAGCTGTTTTTAAGGAGCTCTTTGTCGTCTCCCTGAGCGCAGCTCTCCCAAGTGAGGGTATTATTTTCATAAGAGAGGAACGTAACGTTGTTTTTAAAACATACGCCGAGCTCAGCACTTCGGTCGCTAATCAGGACGCACAGCTGTTCGAAGGGGGTTTTGATGGCAGGAGGCGTCGGCGTGACGTGGATGCTCCGAGGTTCTGAGACCTCGATCGGTGCGGCGGTTTTAATCGAGACATGGTGCGAGACCCGTGATTCGAGCGACTCGATCATCTCGTTGATCTCTTTGATCTTGAGTGCTTCGATCATCTTAAAGAGGGCGAGGCTCACCACAAACCCACCGTCGGCATTGATTGCAAAGAGGGTCTTGGCATCGCTGAGGATACGGAAAAACCGCTCAATGACCAGAGGGCTGAAACGGTGATCCCCCTCATAGAGCCGCTCTTTGAGATAGGCGATCAATTCGTCGATCACCATCTCAGCTTCGTAGGCTTCGAGTTCTTGTAGCATGTGTATCAAGCTGATACGGTCTTTTGCAAAAATAGCGTCAAAAAGGCGGGTGATATAGTCGGGATCGAGGAGTCCCAGCATATCGGCGACGGTTTTGACATCCACGAACCCTTTGGAGTAGATGATTGCCTGATCGAGCAATGTGAGGGTGTCACGGAGACTTCCAGAACCGCTGCGCGCCAAAATATCGAGCGCTTCGGCTTGGTATTCGATGTTCTCTAGATGGAGAATATGGCTGAGGTGGTGAACGATGTTGGGGTGACTGATCCGTTTGAACCGAAAGTGCTGGGTTCGGCTCAAAATGGTTGGAGGGAGTTTGAGCGGGTCGGTTGTAGCGAGGATAAACTTGACGTATTCGGGCGGCTCTTCGAGGGTTTTGAGAAGGGCGTTATGCGCCTCTTTGGTGAGCATGTGCACTTCGTCGATGATGAAAATTTTGACATTGGCGCTGGCAGGGCGATATTTGGTGTGTTCGATCAGATCGCGGATGTCGTCGATTTTGCGGCTAGAAGCGGCGTCCATTTCGATGATGTCGATGTGGCGACCCTCGTTTGCCATGACGCAGTGACTACATACATCACACGGAGCGGAAGTCGGCCCGTTTTCACAGATAAGCGATTTGGCAAAAATCCGTGCGGTAGAGGTTTTTCCTGATCCGCGAAGTCCCGAGAAAAGATAGGCATGAGAGAGTCTTCCTGAATCAAGGGCAAGAGAGAGGGTTTGGGAAATACTTTCCTGCCCGATAAGCTCTTCGAAACGGCGGGGACGGTATTTGAGTGCCAGTACTTCAGATGTGCTCACGTTGATCTCTTAACGTTTTAGTCTGATAATTTTATCATGCCAATGCTAAATTTATCGCCTAAGAGACTCTCAACCATACTAGATTGAATCGTTCCGGTAGCCAAAATCTCTAATGTCGTTGAACCGCTGTTGATATGCCCTTTTTGCTCCATCAGGGTGAGGAGCCGTTTTGTCACCCCCTCGGCACTGTCGACAAAAATAATTCTTCGGTGCATAATCTGCTCAATCGACTTTTTGACAAGCGGATAGTGGGTGCACCCCAGTACGATGGTATCGACATTGGCGTCGCGCATCTCAGAGAGCCACCCCTCCAGCATCGAGAGGGTCTCTTGCGAGTCGACTTTTCCTGCTTCGATTTGTTGAACGAGCCCGGGACAGGGTTG
>JACXUE010000182.1 GCA_014764075.1 Sulfuricurvum sp. | reverse complement strand
AAGGACACCGCGAAACTCTTCGTAAATCGGAAAGCGGTATTCAAGTGTCCCCTCGATAAGGGTATTAAAACCGACAGGATCTCCATTGCTGTTTTTAGGACCGAGTTCACGGTACATGTAGCCACGGTTGGAGTTCATCCCCCCTGCGTAAAAACGATACGATGAGGGGATTTCTCCATCGTAAAGACGGAGGGTTCCCCATTTGAGCTTGGCTCCCAACACATGCTCGTCGATACTGGTGATGTAGCCGCCCGAGAGGAGACTTTTAAAATAGGTTGCATCGGATAATGCCATCGATCGGAGCGATCCGGTGAGTTTGGCGTTGAGCCAGTACCCTTTTGTCGGCTCAAGAGGCTTGTCACGGGTATCGATATTGATTTCGCCGAGCGGAGAGGTGATAAACAATACCGAATTGGGGAACGTTGCGACGTCCTCGGATGCATAGGTTCGAATCCGATCGAAAAGAACCCCCGCCATAACGGAGGCAGGGGTGTCTTGGTATTTGGCAGTCACTTTTTCATGGGTGCTTTCGGTTTTATACCCATCGAAGATTTCGTTGGTGTATCCGATCTCCCCGCCGAGTAATCCTCGATTTTGCAAAGGCATCGTGAGAGTGCTTGAAGCTTCTTGTTTGAGTTGAGAGTATTTGGCATCGAGAGAGAGGGTTTTGAGATCACCGAAAAAATTACGGTGTTTCATCCCAGTTTGCGCTCTAAATCCCTCATCGCTGCTGTACCCTAAACCTGCCGTAAATCGGATAGGACGCTCTGATTCTTCGATGGTGAGGCTGATGGGGACGACACTGCCGTTGCGTTCATTGTCGTTGATCATCACCCGAGCAATCCCCTCTTGAGCATAGAGTGCTTCATAGCTCAAGCGGATCGCTTCGACACTGTAAGGATCCCCCTCTTTAAACCGAAGCATCGATGCAGTGAGTTCTCTGTCGATGTTGGGGGTGGATTCGACATGAACCGGACCGAACGTACATTTTTCCCCCGGTGTCGCTTCAAAGAGCAAATAGGCGCGGTTCGCCTCGATATCGACCCACGCTTTGGTGTTGAAACTCGCATTGCAGTATCCGACATCGGCGTACCGTTTTTTCATTGCCGTTTTGGAGGCGGAAAATGCCTCTTGGTCAAACAGATCGTCATTTTGGAGGGTTATAACGTTCTCAACTTCTAGCGGGCTATTGATTTTGACGTCACCGACGAGGATCGGCGCATTTTCCTGAATGGTGAAAATCACCTCTTTGTCGTTTATTTCGGAGGTGACGCGGGCGTGATAGTACCCTTTTGAACGGTAAAAATTGCCAAGAGCCGAGGCGCTTTGGGGAACCGCGATAGGATCGATGGAGGGGGCGTCTTCCCACACCTCTACCGCGTAGGGTTTCCGTGAAAAAAGAGGTGATCAACAACACTAATAGAACCCGCATCCGTCTTCCTTGTAATGATTGAAGCTATTTTACCGTAACAATCGTATACTCTCGCTAATCCGAGGGTTTGGAGGAGACGGATGAATGAGGCATAGGCTTGGATAGCTACGAGTGTAAAATAGCCCTTTCCAAACCCTTATGGTGCTTTCACCGTTTGCCTCCACTTTATTTGTGAGGCGAATTATAGAGTGATTTTTAAGACTTAAATTGTCCCAGCTGGGTATTGAGGTTGGTCGCCGCATTGTATAGTTCAGCAGCGATGGCAGAGATCCGTTTGATATCGTCTTGATTGTTTTGGGAAAGATTCGACATCTCAGAGACTTTGCTGATGATCTCGTTGATTTTACGTGCCATATTTTCCGCTTCTTGTACACTCTGTTGACTTGCATCGACGTTTGATCGCAGAGCGCTCGAAGCCGAATCGATTTTGGCATCGATCTCCTCACTTCGTTCTGCGAGACGTTCGATATTTTCACTGTTGGTACTCATCATATCGGACGAATCGGAGATTGATTGGATCACGATGGAGATCGTCGAGTTAATTTCGGTCAAACTTTTTTGGGTGCGTTCTGCTAGTTTTCGTACTTCATCCGCAACAACGGCGAATCCGCGCCCGTGCTCTCCCGCACGTGCCGCTTCGATAGCGGCATTGAGGGCGAGGAGGTTGGTTTGATCGGCGATATCGGAGATGATACCGAGTACTCCGCTGACACTGGCCGCATCAGAGGAGAGCTGGGTAAAACGCTCAACCAGTTCGTTGGACATTTGGGTCGTACTGTGGATTTCACGGGTGATGACATTGGCGATTTCACGGACAAGGCTCAACTCTTTTTCGGTAGAGAGGCTGTTTTGAAGGGTGTTTTTTGCCATATTGACGCTTTGCTCCAAGGTGGCGCCGATTTCTGCTGCGGTTAAATTAGTATTTTGGGCGATAGCATTGGTTTTTTCCGATTGGGTTGCCAAATTGGTAGCGGCACTGTTGAGTGCCGAGGTGGAGCCGACAGCCGATGAGGTGATCTGTTTGGTGTCATTGATCGTGCTTTGGATTTTTTCGATGAATCGGTTGAGATAGTTGCTTGCCATACCGATTTCATCGTTTTTGTTGAGGATCGGTAACCGTTTAGTGAGATCACCGTTACCGTGTGCCAAATCACTGGAGACTTTATCGAGCTCTTCAATCGGATGGAGGATGCTGGTGCCTGAGAAATAGTTGATGGCAATCAACAAAGAGGTGAGCACCGTTCCCAAGATCATAAACCATTTGAGGAAACTTGCGCGGAGTTCGTCGACATAGTCGGCTTTGTTCAGCCCGGGGACAACCCACATATCCCACGCAGGGATATAACGAAAAGCGGCGATTTTCTCTTGACCCGTTGATGCGGAGACGTATTCATAAATCCCCCCCTCTTTGTGGGTGCGGATGTGATCGATATAATCATGTCCCGCCATCTCTTTTCCTGGATCCTTATGATGGATGCGGAATACTCCCGCCGCATCAAGGAAATAGACATAGCCGCTTTGACCGATTTTGATTTTGATAATATCGTTTTTAAACCCTTCGTCTTCATACGCTTTGGGTTTGATTTCGGCGATGTAGTTGACTGTTTGCTCTAAAGAATCGGCAACGGTATTGAGATCATTGATCATGATCGCTTTGATCGAACTGGTAGCGATGAAGTATGCTACAATCACGCTAACGAGAATCGCCCCAACTGCGGCGACAAGGTTGACGATAAATTTGGCTTTAATCGTATTGAATAGATTCATGTTTCGGATATCCGTTATCGATGGAATAACACCATTGTAGTTCTCTTTTTCTAAAGCGAAGGTAAAATATGAGATTTTCTTATTTAGAACAGATCGTCGGTTACATGCAGCGATTCGATCATATCGTTGCTGCGTATCGATATGATGATATGGGGATACGGATCATTTTTGACAAAAACAACAGTTGGAATTTCGATATGCAACGGGGGAATTCGACGATCAGTATCACAGAGGGGAGCAATCGAGGCAAAGTGTATCAAGCCCCGTTTGATATTCTGTTGGCAAAACGGCTCAATCGCTCGACGATCCAATCGGTTGAAATGGTGGG
>JACXUE010000029.1 GCA_014764075.1 Sulfuricurvum sp. | reverse complement strand
AACCTCCTAAAAGGTACAATAGAGAGAAAAATAGGTGATTTTGAGCAATGAAAGAGCGCTATACCTCTCCTAGTGTTTCGTTGGGAGCAATTTTACGATGGCAGTTGTCTACACTCTTCCACAAACGATCCGCACCCTCCATTCCCCTATCGATCGTCCCTCAAAGCGATCTTCCTGATGGAGAGTATGCTCTGTGGATAGGTCATGCAACCTTATGGATGAGGCTGGGAGAAACCACCGTGGTTATCGATCCGGTATTAGGCAATCTCCCCCTTTATCGCCGCCATACGCTGCTTCCCCTGCCGAAAAATCGGCTCCGCACCGATGTCATCCTCATAACCCATGCCCATTATGATCACTACGACAAAGATTCGGTACTGTTTTTGTTAGAGCAAAATCCCGAAACGATCATCGTCGCACCGGATGGATTTTGGCGCTATTTGCAGGGGAAAATCGATCGGGAACGGTGTTTTGAGTTGGAGTGGTGGGAATCGGTCATGATCGGGGGGCTGTTCATCACCCTCGTCCCTGCCAAACATTGGAGCAATCGCATCCAAATCGATCGGAACAAAGCGCTGTGGGGGGGATACGTCATACAAAACAGTACCCATACTATCTACCACAGCGGAGATACCGCCTATGGGGAACATTTCAAAGAGATCAAAGAGAGGTTTTCGATCGATGAAGCGTTTTTGCCGATCGGAGCGTATCTCCCTCGCGAAATCATGCGCCATTTTCATATCTCACCCCTCGAAGCACTCAAAGCAACAGAGGATTTGGGGGCAAAAACCCTTATCCCGATCCATTATGGAACATTTAAGCTTGCCGACGATTCGCTGAATGAGCCGATCGAATGGTTTGAGGAGTTGATTACCTCCCCCTACCCGTTTAAGCCTCGCATCTTGAACATCGGAGAAGTTTATCGCTTCAGCACCACATCCACATTCAAATCAACTTGATCCCGTACGGTCAAAAATACCATTTTCGGAGGGGTGATTCCATAATCGGACATTTTCATCGAACTTTTTGCTCTAATTCGTACTTTTGACCCCTCTTCACTCACACTCCCCTCAAAACTAAAAGGTTTTGATACGCCATGAATGCTCATTACCCCTTTGAGGGTCACATGGTTACCCCCCTTGGCAACAACCTCTTTGATCTCAAACGATGCTTTGGGAAATTTGTCCGACTCCATCGTCTCACGCATATTGGAATCACGTTTCGCATTATCACTGATAAAGTCGGTAATACTCACCTCCCCGATTCAAAACTCAAATTCTCAGCACACACCGATGAAACAAGTAAAAATGCCGCAATACTCAATCTGATCATAAAATCCTCCTAACATAAAATGGATATATTAACGCAAAAATAGTTAATATAATCGCCGCAATCCATAATTGATGTGCCAAAGCAACCGCATTGGCCGCCGATGCCGCTACCCAGCCCACTCCAATCATAGAGAGGGAAATCGTTCGGATATCCCTCATCCGTATCAACGTATAAAATAACAACACATTATAGTATGAGATCACTATCGGATAGACAACGGCAAGCAAAATCGGTTCACTCATCCAATAAAGGGCATAGCTCAAAGCAAACAGACCCAAGATAATCGGGGTGTGTTTGATCAACTCCCCTCCAAAACGATACGCCGCATAGACCCCGGCAAAGTGCGACGTGATGATCAAGAGGGTATAGTTACTCCAAATATCCATACTCTCCGAGCGGCTCAACGTCTCAAAGAGAGCCGAATCGGCAAAAATCCACACCATCATCACCCCAACCGCTTTCCGCGGGAAGTGAAGATGTTGCACCGGCTCAATCTTTTGCATACGAGCAAATCGAAGTGCCGCTACAGAAATCAACGGAAGGATGATCGCAATATAATCACGCTCCGCAAAAGGGTAGGTATACAGTGCCGTTCCGACCGCGTACGAAATTGCCAATCCCAACGAGAGCTGCAATTTCCCCTGTGAGGAAAAAATATAGAGGAGCAGCGGAGTTGTATACCCGACGACAAATCCAAGCGCCATCAACATCCCGAGCGAGTAGTTGGGATAAAACCATGAAATCATCATCTGAACCCCAAACAAAAAATACAACTCCTGCTTGAGCGAATGATGTCGCCAAAGGGCACCGATCAATGCACCGATCACCCCCCCGATCGGGAGGGTATAGAGATCGTGGATATGAGAATCAAACGCTCCAACAATCCCCGTTTGAGCAATGAGAAGATAATACAACAGCTGCGAACTGAGGACGATAACGAGGAGATTCAATGTTTACCTCGCAACACCAACCAATACACCAATGCAAATAAACCATCGTATAATGCGACCAAAATGGCGATCCCATCGAGCGAACCAGCCATATATAAAGCTACAAATACCGATGCGCAGACGGCACGCACGGTAGCGGTAAGCTCCGCAAATCGGTGCGGATCGCTTTGAAGTCCGTACCAGTGCGCCAACCCCGTCCCGATCATAAAGGCAAATACGAGATACTCATACGTCCCGCTAAAATGAAATCCGAGCATCGGGAAGAGTGCCGCGCCGCCGAGGATCAGGATCACCCCTCCCCCCGCATCGCTCAAAAATCCGCTCAGGTGGTAGAGCTTGAGCGGCGAATCAAAGGGCATTCGCAAACGATCATATGCCATTTTAAGCACCATCGCCACTACAAACACTCCGATCAGCGCACGAACACCCAAATAGGGTTCTACCGCTCCGCTGAATCCTCCCCCTTCGATAATCCCAGCGATAGTGAGGACGAACGCCATCAGCGCTATCAACGCCGCCCAAAGGATCGCATATCCCCGACGAAACAGATCCGGCAAGAGATGGTACATAATGGCGAGCGCCATAAACGCCACCCCAATCCCCATCGCAATATGGGCATGTCCCACCACAAGATCATTTCGGTGAATCAGTTCACGAATTTCGGGGATAAAGAGAAAATTCCCCTGTACATCGACGAACACAAACGCCCAGGTCGAGAGGATGAGATAAGGGTTGGTGTTAAAACTCACCCCCGCATCCCGAAGCCATACCCACAATAGTGGTAGATAGAGCAATGTGAGGTATTGAAAAAACCACTCTTCATTGTAGCTCAGAGGGTGGAAAAAATTCCGAATAATGAGCGATACGATGTACCCCGCCAACGGGATGATCCACAACCCATGCCATCTTGGTTTGAACTCCTGCGTTGCGACCAGTTTAACAAGAAGATAGTAAATCGGAATGAGGGCAAAACTCATCCCAAGCGTATTATCCCCATGCGGTCCGATAAGGGTTTTCTCCACCTGACCGTACTGCGGGTTCATCAGTACGACAAGAGCAATCGGTGCGGCGATAACGGCGGCAAGCGATACGTTCACCCACAAAGGGCGTTTTTCATAGCGACGCAGGGCATCAAGGAGGGCAAGGAGATAGAACAGACCGCTAAAAGCGAGGAGAAAATTGAGCTGATAGGGAAAATCGTAAAACGGCAATCCTCGAATATTTCCAAACACAATCGCCATAGACATAAAGAGCAAAAAGAGATTCCAGACAACGAAATAACGGCGTAAATGGGCAATAGCGTTTTCCGATAAAACCCCCTCTTTTTGAAATAGGGCAAAGGGGAGCAACGAGAGCATTAGCGGGAAAAACCCGTACAGCATCTGAGAGATATGGAGTGATCGCGCACGCTCAGGGGAGAGCAATGTCATCGAGCCGTCCAGCCCCAGTATCTCAATCGCGTAGACAAGCCCCGCGAAGAGTCCCAAAATCAGCCAAACGAATGCAAGAGGGAGTTCATCATTTATGAATTTGTTTAACAAGACCGTCCTCCATCTCGATAATGATGTCTGCATAATCGACTATTTTTTTGTCGTGCGACGCGACCACAAACCCCGTCCCCGCACGTGAAAATTCCCGAAACAATTCATATACCCCTAACGCGTTTTTAGAGTCCAGATTCCCCGTCGGCTCATCGGCAAAAACCACCGAGGGGGCATTCACCAACGCTCTGGCGATGGCGGCACGTTGGCGCTCCCCGCCGGAGACCTCATCACTGTAACGGTGAGAAAGCTTAGCGATTCCAAGAGAATGCAATAACATCTCAATTCGGCTCTCCTCTATCGCCCCAAGAGCAATATTTTCGCGCAACGTCAGATAGGAGATGAGATAGTGAAACTGAAACACAAACCCGATATTGCGCCTTCGAAAAAGGTCGATATTTCCCAGTTCGCTCACGATTTTTCCATCGTATCTGACAACCCCAGACGAGGGCTTGAGCAACGTCGATAAAATTGAGAGAAGCGTCGTTTTACCGCTCCCGCTCTCTCCGATAATGGCGGTAAAACTCCCCGAATCGATCGTTACATCGACCCCGTTCAACACTTTGTCATGACCGTAGAAATGCTCCAGGCCAAATGCTTCGATTTTCATGCGCCGCCTCGCTGGATCAAGCTCATCGGATCGATGCGGGAGGCGTAGAGGGCGGGGAGAAACGTCCCCACCAACGCCATGACGACCGAGACGACAAACACCTGGATCATCAATGCGGAGGTGATCTCTCCGTTGATGTAGCCTTGAAATTTATCGGCGTGTTCGATCAGCTCCAACACCCCAAACGACACCCCCAGCGCTACGGCGTAAGCGACGATCGCGATAATCAGACTCTCTCCCAAAAGTTTTAGGATGATGGTAGTGGGAGATAGACCGATCGAGCGCATGATCCCAAATTCCGCTTTACGGTCACTCACCACCATGCTCATCATACTGACAATCCCCAAAATCCCCATCAAAAACGCCATCGCACTGATCACATCGGAACTCGTTTGGATGATTTTGAACTGGTTATACTGCTCAATAAAACTCTCGGTCGTTTTCGCTTCGATTTGGGTGTCAAGGGTGTTGATTTTACCGACGACTTCATCGCTTTGCCCCAAATCTTCCAAACTAACCAACACGATCGAGGCGCTTTTGTGAAACAGCTCTCCCCCATCAGAAAGGTTCATCACCACCCCGCCGTCTTCAAATCCGATCCGGCTTTTAAACACCCCGCTTACCTGAAACTCTTTTTTGGAAAGAGTAACGCTTTTGGGGTGTTTGAGGGTCTCGTAAATCTTCGACCCCAGCATCACCTCGCCCACTTTGGGGTATCTCCCCTCTTTGAGGGGATAGCTTTTGAAACGGTTCTCACTCACTCCGTATATTCCAACGATGGGGAGCGGATCAACCGGAGCAGCACCGAGGATCAGAGCGCTGGAGACTTTGACCCCTTCAATTTGGAGTATCGAATCGTTCAACGAGCGGTTAATGTCACTGAAAAAGGTATCGGCAATCCCTTTTTGAGTGACGATGATATCGCCGTCGGTTTTGAGCATCGCGCTGTACATGCTCACCACCCCGCCCGAAATAGCGCTGATGAGGAATATGGCGGCAATCGAGACGCTCATGCTGAGGAAAATAAGGGAGGTTTTAAACCGGTTTTTTCGGAGAGCCTTGAGCGGTGTGATCACTGCTCAATCGCTTTTTTGAGGTCGGCTTCGTTGTCGATAAAATCAATTTTGGTGAGGAAATTGCCGCGAAACTTCATAATCGTGATTTTGCCCTCTTGGTACGGGAAATTGAGCCCTTGCTCTTCGTCTTGGATCAACAACACACGGTGAGTGTATTTGCGCATTTTCGGCAAAGCGAAACTCTCGGTGATAAATTTGGGCATTTGGGAGATATCGGCTACGAACGCCGCTTTGTTTTTGGCAAGATACCCCTTTTCCTGTGCAGTCAAATACTCGTTTACCGTTGCCCCCGTCCCTTTCTCAAATGCCATAATGAGCGTTTTCGGCATCACTTTGAGGGTCACCCTCTTGCCGAATTGATCAGAGAGATCCAGAGGCATGACTGACTGCCCCACTTTGTACGGCGCTGCCCACACACTGAGAGCCACCAACAACGAAACGATAACCTTTTTCATAACAAATCCTTATAACTGATAAAGTGACGAAAGTATAGGTGAAAAAAGGATAATCAACGATTAATGGGAAATTTTAGCCAAAATCGCTTCGATTTCCCGATGTTGTTCCAGACTCAGACAAAATCCTTCATCCATCACTTTATCCAAATGGTTCATCTCGGTGAGGGTGATCCCAAACGGATCTTTTTTGGTCACCTTGCTCCCGCTTGGGGTGAGATTGACGTTATCGAGTTTTTTGGCGGCATGGCGAATAAAATAGGTGAGAAAATAGCCGCCAGAATGATCTTTTTCGATCGCAACCACCACCCGCGAAGCGTTCGATTTCTCCCATGAGAGATCGGGAGCGAGCGATTTAAAATCCTCTACGCTCAAATACCCGACATACACTTTGGTGTAGATATCGTGATAGCGCTGGGTTGCGGGGCGTTTGAAAAATTCGACGTCAAAGGGCTCTTTTCCTCTGAGGGAGCGAAGCATCCACGAAAGGGTGGCATAGTATTTGAAGGCCGAAATTTTCAAACTCTCGGCATGGGCGATTTTGGAGCTCTCGATCCGGATCATCGGTTTACGCGGTGCTTTGGAACTCAGTTTTTCCAAAATATGGGCGGCACTGTAGGGCTTGGTGATCCATACCGACGCATACGGCGGCAAATCGGACGTTCCCGTCGCCCCTTCGTTAAGGACTAACAATGCTTTGACTTTGTAACGGGGGAAGAGCACTTCAAGCAATGAGCGTTTTTTACGGAGCCGCTTTTTGAGGTTGCTCACCGATTTAACGAGAGTCATTTCGACGAAATAGAGCTCCCTCTCCGTAAAAATCAATCCGTCGAATTCCCCGATCTCTTTGTAGCGGGCACGATAGATAATCTGCCCTTTCCAGCTCACCGACAACGCATCGCTCTGTGCACGGGTACGGTGTTTGTGAGGTCCTTTGATGATAAAACTTTTGATTTGGGGTTCGTTGACGGCAAAGCGGAGGAGCTTTTCATAGATATAGTTCTCGTACACTTCCCCCTCAAACGAGCGAAACGCACTAATGTATCCCTCATCTTCCATTGTCAGCCCTTTGGCTTGCAACGAAAGGAGATGATCGATATTGTAATCGTAATAGAGGAGATTGTCGCCAAGCTCCCCATCCCCATCGGGGATAACAGTGTCATTTATTGTGAGCATAAAACTCTTTTGTGTCTATTTAGGGGTATTGTGCAAATACCCGTTATTATTTTACCTTATTTTTTGCCATAACACACCTCTAAAGTTCATCATGTTATACTCTACCCATGCAAAAACGACCAACCGAAGATCAAATCCGCGCCCAATTCGTCACCTCGCTGATGGAGTATTTCAAAATCGAGGAGGACATAAACCTCCGTGCGCACATCGCAGATTTGGTTCGACACATCTACCCATCGCAGTATCGTGAATTTTTTCGCCGTCTTTCATTGCGTCCGATGCCCTACAAAAACGGATTCGAAAAAATCGCGCTGGTGGCTGAGGAGTTCGAGGAGGAGAGCCTCACCCCGATCGATCGTGAGGCACAGGAGAGAACCCTCAAACTCTACACCCTTATGTACGATATCCGTCGTGACGTAACACTGGTGAGAGACGGAGAAAAAAGTGCTCTAGAGCGGTTCGAAGCGATCCGGTTTACCTCGATTCGCCGTGTGGAGGAAAACAAACCTCTCCTCGACGAAACCGACATCAACGTCGTCAAAACCCTCACTAAAAAGTGGATTTACGACTACGTTTCTCTCGATCGGAGTCTCTTTGAAACGCGTGTGCTTCACGAATACCGCAACGAGATTCTCCGTCGGGAACGGGGAAAAAATGAAACACTCGCCGCACCGCTGAAAGCTAAACTCATCTCCTCGGTTGAGCGTTCATGATTACTATCCCAACCTCCCTGATCGACCGCGACGATCTCTCCCTTATGGAGCGTGCCCTCATACCCCTCATCGCCCGCCATACCCAAAAGTGGGGAGATAAACCGACCGACATCGACGCCTCGACATTGGCGCAAAGCCTTCGCCACACCCCGCGCGAAGTGATCGAAGCGCTCGATACAATGGTCAAAAAAGGGATCCTCAAAACAATCCGCCGCAAAACAGCGCAGGGAGTGATGATCTACTACACCTTTGCCCCCATCGAGACCATTACGCCCATGGCGTCGACACTCACCGCCGCTGAGTACACCGATAGCAGCTATTTTCTTAACATCAACAACGACGCATTCGAAGAGCTTCACGCTTTTGCACTGGAACTGTGCGATCGGGAGGGGTTGAGACGGGATTTGTTCGACGATTTTACCCTCTACCAACGCTCCAAAAACAACCGTTCGTTTGACTGGTGTGCGGAGTTCGAACGGTGGGTTAGACGAGAGAGTGCTTCAAATACGGCACTCGTTACCCGCAACCAAGCGCCGAGCGATGTCAAACCATCCACCGAAGAGTTTGAGATGGCGCAGTATTTCATCCGTCACCTCGCTTCGATCGATCCGCAGTTTAAAGAGCCGTTTGATGTGATGAGCTGGGCGAAACAGATCCAAATTTTGATCGAAACCGGGGGATATACATTGCTGGATGTCAAAGCGGTCATTGATTGGCTTTTCAGCGCCAAAGGGGACTGGTTTCGCCCCAATGTCCCCGATGCCTACCATCTGCGCAAACATTTCAAACGACTTATTGCCCATACCCGCAGTTTCCGAGACGGAAAACCCCGTCTTCCCGATGGAATCGATCTTTTCGATCTCTACGAGCAGATGTAAGACAAACCGATGTTACGGCGTAAAGTCAGTTAATTAAGCACAAACTCAATACGTCGGTTTTTGCTTCGCCCCTCTTCGGTATCGTTAGAGGCTACCGGATCGGCATCCCCCATCCCATTGACCGTGATGATTTTCGGATCGATCCCCTGTCCCGCCAAATATTCAGCGACGAGCTTACCTCGTGCTTTGGAGATGATCTCATTGGTCGCATAGAGGTGTTTGAGGCGTTGCGGCGGGATGTCGTCGGTATAGGAGTTGATGATGATTATCTTCTTGCCGCTTGCTTTAAACGCTTTTGCCCATTCGCGTAACCGCTCTTTACCCGCTTCGCTCAACGCTACCATGCGGTTGTCAAAAAGTTGGAAGTTACGAAAATAGGGAGCCGGCTGAGGAGCTGAAACAACCAGTTTATCGATTATCGGCTCTTTGAGAGCCACAGCGGGTTTCTCGATCACTGGCGCTTTGAGGACGATCGGAGCGACCTTTGGTTCTGTCGGTTTGACAGCGGCAATCATCACCTGTTTTTCCACCTTCGGTTTAGGTTTTTTGATCGGCGACAGATCGATAACCTCCGTCGCCGTAATTTTGTTGACCGGAGCCATTGCAATCGGCTTGCGCTCAACCGGTTTTATCTCCACCGGAGCGATGGTTTGTCCTGGTTTGAGTTTTTCGATCTCCATCATCACGCACGCCCCTTTGACATCGAGCGCCGTGAGGGTATAAACATTCCCTTTGATCTGCCATTGAGGGGATTTGAGGGGTTTTAGATCCTGATCCAACCCTTGGTATCTTCGGACGCCGTACCCTTTGGGGACGTTCACGGTGAGGATGTTTTCTGCCGTAACGCAATCGGGACTGCTTTTGCAATCTCCGCCGCTGAGGAGGATTTTATAGACTCCTTTTTTCTCCGAGACGAGAAAATCGTCTTTGTAGGCACGCTGAACATAGGAGTAGCGATCCGTATTGGCAAAAGAGAGTTTGACGCTGCCGTCTTTCAATCTCTCGATCGAATTGTTTTTGGGGCGAACATAGACGATTCGATTTGGATCGAACCCCTTGTCGAACATAAAACCGTAGTTTTTGTTTTTGGAACCCTGATAGTTGAAATGGAGAATCCCCTCCGAAAAATCGGCTTGCGGATAGAAGATCATCTCCGAAACATCGGCGCTCAGTTGCGTCCAACTCACCCCTAACGACAGTAGTCCCATTGCTATTTTACGCTGCATCATCACCTCTTTGTAATAAACGAATGATACACTATCATCAACCAATCTTCGGTTAAAGGAGATAACAATGAATCTGCTATCCCTCTACCTCGATCGATCCATCACCATCTCGACGCTCGAATACTCGCTTGATCTTCAGATGAACAAAGGGGTTGAAAACGGCTATTATGGGCATAATGAGAAACTTCATGTTGTCCTTGCCCCCTTCGGCGTCCTCACCCTCATCGCCGATGAAAAGAAACCGATCCTCGATGCGTTGGCGCTCCTCTCAATCAGCCTCGATGATGAGCACACCATCACCCAAGACTACCCCATCCATATCGATCCCGCACTCGCAAGTACGTTCACCATTACCAACGAAGCGATCACACTGTGCGAAGTGACGACGCTCAATCTCAACATCATCGCCCTCGCCGTCTCCCAAAGTGTCGGACTGGAACGGTATGAGAAACGGCTCGATACCCTTTTTGCCCAAAGCCGCCGTATCGTCGAATCGATCCACACTTTTTCGATTACACGGCGGGGACATTTGATGCAGTTCGCCAAACGACTCGCCCTCACCCGTCACGACATGGTAAGCAATCTCCTTCTCCTCGATAAACCTAACATCCTGTGGGATAATACCCAGGCCGAAGAGCTCTACAACCGTCTTGCGTTCATCCTCGAACTCTACGATCGCCACGAAATCGCCCTCTCTAAACTCTCCCAAATCAAAGAGGATGTGATGCTGGTGATGGATCTCATCAACCATAAGCAAAGCGAATTTTTAGAGTGGATCATTATCGTCCTCATCGCCGTCGAGATCGTTATGAGCCTTATGGAGACGGCGCGCTAATTGCGCCCAAATAAATCATCCGCCCTCAAGGAGCCTCGTACTAAAACGTTTATGTCGACACATTAAAGCAATGTTTCAAACGCTTCCGCCGGTACCGGCGGACTTTTGAAATACCCCTGATACATGGCACACCCTTTTTGTTTTAGGAACTCAATCTGTTCTTCTCTCTCCGTCCCCTCCGCCAATACCTGAAAACCTAACGCCTGTCCCATAGCAATAATCGCACTAACGATCGCCATATCATCGTTCTCAAAGGGGATATCGTCGACAAAACTTTTATCAATTTTCAATACATCGATCGGGAACCGCTTGAGATAGGAGAGGGATGAATATCCGGTTCCGAAATCGTCAATCGCCAAACGGATACCCTGGGCACGAAGGGTATGGAGCATCGCTACCGCCTCCTCTTCACGCTGCATCAACGCGCTCTCGGTGAGTTCGAGTTCAAGTCTATCGGCGGGATAGCCGCTTTTTTTGAGGGCATTTTCGACCATCAAAGGGACATTTTGGTGTCGCACCTGATGGGCGGAGAGGTTGACCGCTAGCGTCAATCTATGCCCTTGATCAAGCCATAGTTTCCCCTGTCGGCACGTCTCATTCAATACCCATTCGCCGATCTCGCCGATCAATCCCGTCTCTTCGGCAATCGGGATAAATTCACCCGGAGAGACCATCCCGCGAATCGGGCAGTTCCACCGCACCAATGCTTCGGCACCCACTATTCGCCCCGTTTGGATATGGACCTGAGGCTGATAAAAGACTTCCATTTCACCCTTGCCGATGGCATGACGGAGTCTTCCTTCGATTTCAATCCTTTTTCGTGTCTGATCCGTCATATCATCGGTATAGTAACGGTACGTTCCCCGCCCCTCTGCTTTGGCTTTGTACAATGCCGTATCGGCATGCTGTAAAAGAGTCAAAACATCTTCTCCATGATCGGGAGATAAAACAATTCCGGCACTCGCTCCAATATGTACAGTAACCCCATCATTCAAATGATAATCACTTGAAAGTGTCTGTATAATCGTCTCGGCAACCCTTCCTGCATCTTCCGGATGGGCTATGTTAT
>JACXUE010000181.1 GCA_014764075.1 Sulfuricurvum sp. | reverse complement strand
TCACCCATACAACCCCCTAAAGCTTGCCATATCTTTCGGATATGGCAGAAAACTGCCCATATTGTCCTTGATTTCATCAAGTGCGTAAGGGTCGCGCAGGCGATTTGCTCGGGGAATGAGGTTTTTTGCTACTTTTTGCCGACACAAAAAGTAGATTAAAAATCTAAACGCATCCCAAAATACCACGCATCATTATACGTGACGTCACGCAATTTCAAATCGGTGTCGATAATACGGTATCCAATACCTAAACGAGCATTTGCAATCGGCTCCATATCGATTCCTATCCGTCTCTCCATATACCCATCCCCCTCTTTGAAACTAAGTACCGAAGGGGCATAATAGAGCGCACCATTAAGATAGAGAGGAAATGGTGCATTGAGCGGCAATCGAAGCTCTGCCTCAACCCCCAAAGGGATTGCCGCATATCGGCTTCCGTCAATCTCCGTATAGGAAGCTTTGATTCCAAGCCCCACTTTTAATCCCGGAACACCGTTAACATGCCCCATAGTCATAAAAGAGACCTCCATCAGCGGATCAGGATCGGTGATTGTTTTGGAGTTATTACTATCCCCGTTTAAAAACCGTGCTCCGATATAGCCATTGCTCATCGCATTTCCCATACGCCCCATGTCGAGTCGAATCTCCCCGCCCACCTCTTTGTCGTTAACGTTAACACCGACGTGATGAGCAGCGAACAAAGATGTCCCTATTAAAAGCGCTACAATATTTTTTTTCAGCATGTTGTCCCTCCATGTATTCGTGCAATCGTTGCGGTGGTGCTTTTCCCATCCACAAACTGCACCAGTCGCAATTCTCCAGCAAATTCCGCTCCAACAACCTCTTTCCCTTCGTAATCGCCCCCTTTGACTAAAATATCGGGAGAAATATTTTTGATCAAATCATACGGCGTCTCTTCGCTAAACAACACCACGTAATCGACTGCTTCGAGTGCCGCTAAAATATAGGCACGATCGACCTCAGTATTAACTGGACGGCTTGGGCCTTTGAGTTTTCTTACCGAACTGTCCGAATTAAGCCCGACAATCAGCACATCCCCGTAACTTTTCGCCTCTTGGAGGTATTTGACATGACCTACATGGAGGATATCAAAACAACCGTTGGTAAAGACCACACGTTTCCCCTCTTTTTTGAGGCGACTGCTCAGAAGATAGATCTCCTCTTTGGTTTTGATATGCATTTCCGAGCTGCTTTGATGCAAACTCGATTCATACTCCTCGATCTCACTAAGCGTTGCCGTAGCCGAACCGATTTTACCGACGACGACGGCAGCGGCATGGTTGGCAAACGGTGCCGCATCATCGATCGACAACCCGCCAGAAAGGGCAAACGAGAGCGATGCGATCACCGTATCCCCTGCACCCGTCACATCATAAACCTCCTTCGCAACGGTTGGAAAACGGCGCATTGTATTGTCGTAAATGGCGATTCCATCTTCGGAGAGGGTAATCATCGAGCACTCCAAAGCACACATCTCTTTTAGGCTTACTAGGGCTTTTTGAAGGCTTATATCATCGCTAATTACAATCCCAGTCGCTTCGGATGCCTCTTTTTTATTAGGGGTGAGGAGATAGGCACCGCGATATTTGCGGTAATCTTTCCCTTTCGGATCGACGAGCACTTTTTTACCCCCCGCTTTGGCAGCGGCGATCACCCCGCTGGCAACTGCATCGGTGATCACCCCTTTGCCATAATCAGAGAGGATCACTATGTCGCACGTATCGATCATATCGATCACATATGATACGATGGCGCGTTCACTCGTTTTGTCAATAGCATCTTTGGATTCTCGGTCGTATCGGAGAATTTGTTGGTTAGAAGCGATCACACGACTTTTTTTCGAAGTTTTTCGCCCGTGCTGAAGTATTAATCCTTGGCTTGAAGCACCGACAGAAGAGAGCATAGAGAGGAGTTCTTGACCATTTTCATCATCTCCGATGACGCCGCAAACGCTGACTTTTGCACCCAATGCAACGAGGTTATTGATCACATTCCCTGCGCCACCGAGAACCGTCGTCTCACATGCGATATCTACTACCTGAACCGGAGCTTCGGGAGATATCCTCTCGCACCCTCCCCATAGATAATGGTCGATCATCAAATCCCCAATCACAAGGATATGGGGATGATTTTCATGCAATGATTTCA
>JACXUE010000180.1 GCA_014764075.1 Sulfuricurvum sp. | reverse complement strand
AGGAAAAAAATCGCAAGCGTGTCACTGTTTTCGTGCATCCGGTGATTCATCGGCTCTGTTAGCGACCGCCCAAGAGAACGAAAACACAACTATTTCTCTATCAGGAGTCCCTTATGGTCACAATGAAAGACCTTCTTGAGTGTGGTGTACACTTCGGTCACCAAACACGCCGTTGGAACCCAAAAATGAAAAAATACATTTTCGGCGTTCGTAAAAATATCTATATCATCGACCTTCAAAAAACATTGCGTTATTTCCGCAATGCGTATCAACAAGTTGTTGACGCTGCAGCTGAAGGGCAAACCATTCTTTTCGTAGGAACTAAAAAACAAGCTCGTGTTGCGATCCGTGATGCAGCGGTTGCGTGTGGAATGCCGTACGTTGACAACCGCTGGTTGGGTGGAATGTTGACAAACTTCCCAACAATCCAAAAATCAATCCGCAAACTTGATATCATCGAAGAGATGCAAGCAAGCGGTCAAATCAACCTTTTGACTAAAAAAGAAGCGTTGATGATGGAACGACAAAAACAAAAATTGATCGATTACCTTGGTGGTATCCGTCATATGAAAACATTGCCGGATATGATGTTTGTTATCGATGCGGTAAAAGAACACATCGCGGTTCAAGAAGCGCGTAACCTAGGTATCCGTGTTGTTGCTCCATTGGATACTAACTGTGATCCTGACGTTATCGATATCCCCATCCCAGGAAATGACGATGCGATCCGTTCTATCCAACTTTTCTGTCGAGAAATGGCGGAAGCGATCAATGAAGGTAAAGCACTTCGCAACGGCGGAAACGACGAAGCGGTAGCAGAAGAAGCAGCGACTGAAGAAGTAGCGGTTGAAGCGGCTGCTGAAGAAGTTGTAGCAGAGGAAGCGTAATCATGGCAGAAATCACAGCAGCAATGGTCAAAGACCTCAGAGCGGCGACAGATGCGCCGATGATGGATTGTAAAAAAGCCCTCACTGAATGTGATGGTGACATGGACAAAGCAAAAGATTGGTTGCGCGATCGCGGTATGGCGCAAACCGCTAAAAAAGCGGATCGTGTTGCGGCTGAGGGGCTTTTGGGTCTTAAAGTTTCGGACACATTTACCTCTGCGACACTTGTAGAGATTAACTCTGAGACCGACTTCGTTGCGAAAAACGACGGTTTCATCGCTTTGGTTGGGAACACTGCGGCGCATGTATTTGCGACGGGTGTCAGCACTCTTGAAGAGCTTAACGAGTCTTCCTATGAGACGGGTACGTTCTCTGAGTATTTTACGTCGCAAGTTGCGCGTATCGGTGAAAAAATCGTTACGCGCCGTTTCGTAACCCTCAACGCCGGTGAAAACGGTGTTGTCAATGGTTACGTTCACTCAAACGGACGTGTAGGTGTTCTTGTGGCGGCTAAATGTTCTGACGCAAAAGTAGCGGAAGCTATGGCTCCGATGTTGAAAAATGTCGCGATGCACGCTGCGGCGATGAAACCGGTAACGTTGAGTTCAAAAGATTTTGATCCTGCATTTGTTGAAGCGGAAACAATTGGCCGTATCGAAGCGATCAAAACTGAGAACGAAGAGTTGGCACGTTTGAAAAAACCATTGAAAAATGTTCCACAATACATCTCAGCTTGCCAATTGACTCCGGAAGTTATGGCTGCGGCAGAAGAGGCGATCAAAGCTGAATTGGCTAGAGAGGGTAAACCGGAAAAAATCTGGGCAAACATCATCCCAGGAAAATTGGCTCGTTTCGTAGCGGACAATACAACTTTGGATAAAGAGCTTGCACTTTTGGATCAAAACTACGTTATGGACGACTCTATGACGGTTGCCGAAGCGATCACAAAAGAGGCGGCAAAACACGGCGGAACGGCTGAACTCGTAGAGTTCATCAAGTACGAAGTGGGTGAGGGTATTGAAAAACAAGTAACCGATTTTGCGGCAGAAGTTGCTGCACAAATGGGCTGTACCCCCTTTTCGAAGATGTGAGTCTGAGCCTCAATGCCGGAGAATCGATAGCGATTGTCGGTGTCAGCGGGAGCGGCAAATCGACCCTCATGCATATTCTCTCATCGCTTTTGCATCCAAACAGTGGTGATGTGGAGTTGTTTGGTAACAATGTTTATCGGATGAATAACAAAGAGTTGATCAAACTCCGCCGCAACGATTTAGGGATGATTTACCAAAGCCACTATCTCTTCAAAGGATTTAGTGCCCATGAGAATCTCGAAGTGGCGGCCTTGTTATCGAATCAAGCAGTTGATCCCGATTTAATTGAGCGTTTGGGAATCGAACGTGTCATCAACCAAAAGGTGACGGAACTCTCCGGCGGTCAGCAGCAGAGGGTATCGATCGCTAGGGTATTGACCAAAAAGCCCCGCCTGATTTTCGCCGATGAACCGACGGGAAATCTCGATCATGCGACAGCGATGGAGGTGATGGAGATTTTTCAAGAGTATTTAACCCACCACCAAGCCGGTTTGGTGTTGGTTACTCACGATGAATCGCTTGCCTCTCGATGTACCTATCGGTATCGGATGCATGAGGGTACATTGAAGCGGGTTTAAACGTATGGAGTGGGCACAGATTTTCAGTGAAGGGCGTACAGTTGCATTTTTACTGCTCTTTACCCGATTTACCGCATTGTTTATGGCAGTTCCGATTTTTTCTCACATGAACATCCCTATGTCGGTTAAAGCGACAATGGCTTTTTTCTTTACCCTCTTTTTTTTCGGCGCCGTTCCGCCGCTGAATATCCCCACCGATGCCCTCTCTTTGACGGTGGCGATTTTGGGTGAGATGTTGTTTGGCTTGGCCGTAGGGATCGTTTTACAGCTTGCCTATCACGTGATCACTTTTGCTGGGGGACAGATTTCTTTTATGATGGGATTTTCGCTTGCATCGGCGATTGATCCTCAATCGGGGGTATCGATGCCGATTGTGAGTCAGTTTTTGGCGTTATTGGCGTTGATGGTACTGCTCAGTTTTGATCTCCATCACTGGATACTCCTTTATGCCTCGGAATCGATTGCATCGGTTCCTCTGGGTGGTTTTATGCTAACACCGTCCTTGTTTCAGTACATCATGCACGCCATGACCAATATGTTTGTGGTCGGATTTATGATCGCTTTTCCGATCACCGCTTTAACGATGTTGGCGGATGTCATTTTCGGAATGTTGATGAAAACGATGCCCCAATTTAACCTTCTGGTGATCGGGATGCCGATCAAGATTGCCATTTCGTTCATTGTTTTGACGGTGATATTGGGGGCAACTTTGATGATTGTGACGGCTCAAACCCAAGATGCCTATAACTATTTGGAGAAGCTATTCTAGATAGGGCTTCCCATTGTGCAGAAGCGTTTGAACTAGAGT
>JACXUE010000179.1 GCA_014764075.1 Sulfuricurvum sp. | reverse complement strand
TTTCTTAATATGACCCGCACCAGCGCACTGTTGATCCTCTTCATCGTCGCATGGATTTTTGTGGTTCTCTTTAATCAGTCCACCGAAGCGATACAGACGTTTGGTTTGGATTTCATCGCCAAAGATGAATGGGCACCAAATGTTGACAAATTTGGTGCGTATGCGGCGATATTCGGTTCGGTTGCGTCAACTTTTTTGGCGATGCTTCTCTCCATCCCCGTTGCAATTGGGGTCGCCATTTTCCTCAGTGAAATCGCTCATGATAAGATTAAAGGGTTCTTTGGTGTAAGTGTTGAACTTCTCGCTGCAATCCCCTCTGTCATCTACGGTATGTGGGGACTCTTTTTCTTCGTACCCATTTTACGTGATCTTTTCGGCGGTATGGGGATCAGTCTTTTGGCTGCAGGGATCGTTTTGGCAATCATGATTTTGCCGTTTATGGCGGCGGTTACCCGCGATGCGATGAACACTACCCCCGATATCCTCAAAGAGTCGGCGTATGCTCTAGGCGGAACTCAATGGGACGTCATCAAAGACGTTATCATCCCTTATGCCAAAGCAGGAATCATCGGATCACTCATCCTTGCACTCGGACGTGCGATCGGTGAGACGATGGCGGTAACATTCGTCATGGGGAATGTCCACCACACCCCAAGCTCGCTCATGGATCCGACAACATCGATTCCGGTAACTCTCGCCAACGAATTTACCGAAGCTGACAGTTCACTCTATTTCTCCAGCCTTTTCGGTCTTGCGCTCACCTTGCTCATCATGAGCTTCGTCGTGATCGCGATTGCGAAATTCTACTTTTTGCATAAAGTGAGGAAAGGACAATGACCGCAACACAAAAACGGATCATTATCAATAAAATCGCCCTCGGCTTCTCAACCTTGAGCGCCATTATCGCTCTTGGATTTTTGTTTTGGATTCTCAGTGTTTTAGTGATGAAAGGGATCGATGCTCTCAACTGGAACATCTTCATCTTCGAGGGTTCCCCTCCAGGATATGAAGACAGCGGTCTCAAACACGCCCTTATAGGTCAATTGATTTTGATCGGATTGGCGACATTGATCGGTGTTCCGCTGGGAATTATGGCAGGAACGTACTTGAGCGAATACGGCAAAAGTTCGAAACTTGCCCATACGATTCGTGACATCAGTGACATCATGATGTCAGCCCCCTCAATCGTTGTCGGAGCGTTCGTCTATGCGGTCGTCGTTATGCCAATGGGGCATTTCAGCGCATGGGCGGGGGCAATTGCATTGGCGATCATTATGATCCCCATTATCTTGCGCACCACCGATGATATGCTTCAGCTCGTACCACACACCTTGCGTGAAGCGGCATTTGCTTTGGGTGCACCCAAGTACAAAGTAATCATGGATGTTGTCTATCGCGGTGCCAAAGCGGGGATTTTAACGGGGGTACTTTTGGGTATCGCCCGTGTCGGAGGGGAGACGGCACCACTTCTGTTTACCTCGTTCAACGACAACTTTTTCACTACCGATCTGAACGAAGCGATGCCTTCACTTACGGTGACAATGTTCAATTATGCGATTAGTCCGTATGAGGATTGGCAGCAGCTCGGATGGGCGGCGGCATTCATCCTCTCGATGTTTATTCTCGGACTCAATGTTTTCGGGCGACTAATTCTCCATTTCGGCAAAAGGAAGTAAACCACTATGGCAAGTATCATTGAAATACCCAAAGAACAATGCGCACTGAACGTACGCGATTTCGAATTCACCTACAAAGGAGCTCCTGCTCCGAGTTTGAAAAAAATCACGATGCCAATCGCCAAACATGCCGTTACGGCGTTGATCGGACCATCTGGGTGCGGAAAAACAACACTGTTGCGTTCATTCAATCGTATTCATGACCTCTATCCGGGTAACACCTACAAAGGGGAGATCGAGTTCGAAGGGCGCAACATCCTAGGTGACAAAGAGGATCTAATCCATCTTCGTACCAAAATCGGGATGATTTTCCAAAAACCGACCGCGTTTCCAATGTCGATTTATGATAATGTTGCCTACGGTATGCGTCTGCAAGGGATCAAAAACAAAAGCGAACTTGACGGACGTGTCGAAAAAGCGCTCCAAGACGCCGCCATTTGGAACGAAGTCAAAGATCGTCTGAAAAACGACGCGAACGGGCTCTCAGGGGGTCAACA
>JACXUE010000178.1 GCA_014764075.1 Sulfuricurvum sp. | reverse complement strand
GGATGGTTACATCTGATCTTTGGCTTGAATACCCAAAAGAGAGAGTCCCGTTTTGATCGAGAGGGCGACAACGAGGAGAAGTTTGAGTAATTTAGCTTCATCTTCGCTTCCGATGATACGGTTATCGTAGTAGAATTTATGCAAACGTCCCGCAAGAACTTTCAAATAATCAGGGAGTTTTTGCGCTTGACGCGATTCAAACGCATCGTCGATAATCTCCGGCAACAAGAGTGCCTCAAATAACAATCCATCCGCATCCGCACTTAAACCGTGCAAATGAGAAGCCATGATATCATCGAGGCTTTTTTCGCTTTTTGCAACAAGGGTTTGAATCCGTGCATGGGCATACTGTATGTAATAAATAGGATTGGAGCTGTCTTGGCGTTTGAGTTCTTCAATGTCAAATTCGAGCGCTGTATCGCATTTTTTGGAGGCGAACATAAAGCGCAGAGCATCCGAACCGATCTCTTCGACAACGTCACTCATTTGAATAACTGTACCAGCGCGTTTAGACATTTTGAACGGCTCACCATCTTTGAGCAAGCTGACCATTTGCGATAGGAGCACTTCAAGCTTGGATGAATCGTATCCCAAATAGGTGATTGCCGCCTTCACACGGGCAATGTAGCCGTGATGATCCGCTCCCCAAATATTGATGTAATCCTCGAATCCTCGCTCAAACTTTTGGTTATGATAGATAATATCTCCCGCAAGGTAGGTGGGACGTCCGTCTTCACGCACCACAACACGATCATGATCGTCACCGTATACGGAGGAGCGGATAAAGGTTTTACCTTCGCTGACGTAAACCCCATTACCCATTTTTGCCATGACGCGATCCCATTCATCATACAATGATGCTTCGCTGACAAAGGTATCGAATTCGATATTGATCGATTTTAAATCCGCGACAATCAATGCCAAAATTTTGTCTTTAGCCCAAAGCGCCAACTCTTTTTGGCGGCTCTCATCGCGCAATGCCTCTTCACCGAAAAGCTCTACTGCCTCACGGGCTAAATCGCTGAGATATTCGCCCCGATAGTATTTCTCCGGCCATTCAACACTCTCGCCCAACAAAGCGCTACGCCCTTCGAGTTGCAAAGAAACCCCGAGCAAATCGATTTGATTCCCCGCATCGTTAACGTAATACTCTGCCGTGATATCGTATCCCAAATGGCGACCGAGACGGAGCATCGTGTCCCCGTATACCGCACCACGCGCGTGTCCGATATGAAGCGGTCCTGTCGGATTGGCACTGACGAATTCCAAAAGGATCGTCCCTTTTTTATCACTGCTTCCGAATTGTTCGCTGTGGCTCAACGCCCATGAAGCGTACTCGTCCAAAAACGACTCAGAGAGGCGGAAATTGATATACCCTTTGACTGCTTCAACCGCACCGAACATCTCATGATCGTTAAAAGACGTTGCAATCTCTTCGGCAATCGCCATCGGTGATTTACGGAGTTCTTTAGCTAATGAAAAAGCGATCGGGGTAGCAAAGTGACCAAAAGAGCGATCTTTTGGTTTTTCGAGGATAACGTCACCATTGAATTTATCGCGCAACAGCGCACTGACTCGCTGTTTCAAGGCTTACGCTTGTGTAGTAGTTTTAGGAGCTTCGACCGGAGTCGTAGTAGTTGCGTCCACTTGTTTTGGAGCTTCGCTCGGAGTGCTGGTTGCTACCGGCTCTTCTTCTTTCATCTCTTTTTTGAAATTACGAATACCTTGTCCGATCCCTTTGGCCAAATCAGGAATTTTTTTCGCACCAAAAAGCAAAATAACAATCCCGAAAATCAATAATAATTCAGTTCCGCTTGGCATACTCATATTCAGAGTTCCTTCTGTAAAAAATCAAGTGGAGAAGTATAACGTATTTCAATCAATACGCCAAAGGAAATTGGTTACGATGCTTCCCACGTTTGGACAAATTCGTTGATTTGTAACGTCGGTATTTTCATCCGTGCCGCTTTAGCGATCGATATCAAAATTTCCGCCGCTTCATCGAGATTGTCATTGACCACGAGAAAATCGTACTCGCTGATCCGCTGCACTTCCCGTTTTGCCATCTCAATACGGTTGTTAATAACTTCTTGCGAATCGGTAAGACGGTTATGCAATCGACGTTTGAGCTCCTCCAATGTCGGCGTGGTGATAAAAACCGACGTCGTAATATCCCCAAGACG
>JACXUE010000177.1 GCA_014764075.1 Sulfuricurvum sp. | reverse complement strand
CCCCTCCATTAAACGAAACTGTGATCCCTTGCCCGACATATGGATTTGCAGTTGTTGATGGAATGAGCTGAAAGGCTTCACCGCTGCTGTTAAACATAACCCCCATATCTTCAGCTACCGCTGCTCTTCCATCGGGTGTCGTTACAACGCCGGCACCATTAATGGTGTAAGTAGGACTGTACTGGGTCACGATTTCACTTGAGCTAAGATTGGCTTTGACAACCACTTTTGTACTCGCGTTTGCCGGTGTCGTTAACCCTGGTGGGATTTTAATATTGGTAATTGGTGCTGTAGAATCAACCAATTCAGTATCTTTATCACGTACCCATCCTTGAACGATAAATCCGTTGTTATCGACAAAGTTTCCTTGAGCGTCGAATTTGAAATCCCCTGAACGGCTATATTTATAGGTGTCTCCACCATCCGATGAGACGATAAAAAAACCATCCCCTTGGATAGCAACGTCGGTATTTTTATCGGTGTTTTGGATCGACCCTTGAGAGTGGATCCGAGTGATCGAGGTGACAGAAGAGCCTAATCCGATTTGGACGGCATTTTTACCTCCGAGTTCCCCTTGGGGTGCGGTAGCGATTTGATTGGTTTGCGCCAATAGATCGGAGAAGTTAGCACGGGAGTATTTGTACCCGATGGTATTTACGTTAGCGATGTTATTCGATTCAACGTCCATAGCAATCTGATGAGCTTGCAATCCGGTAACACCTGAGAAAAGGGATCGTAACATAATATGTCCTTTATGACAAAGTAAGCATTAAAAGCAAAAAATATTCCAAAATCAGCGGTGCATTGAGATCGCTTTTTGGATCATCTCATCAACGGTGGTAATAATTTTGGAGTTGGCCTGATAGGCGCGCTGCATGATGATCATATCGGTGAGTCCGACATCTACACGGACATTGGAGGTTTCGAGATTGCCGCTACGTACAATCGCTCCGGTGATCGCATTTCCATCGGCATCTCTCCAAAACATCGGTTTTCCGCTATCGGCACTCTCTTGATAATAGGTTCCCCCTTCGCGATTCAATCCTTGATCGTTTTGAAAATGGTAGACGGCGATCCGACCGATGGCGCTTTGGCGACCGTTGGAGAAATCGGCAACGATAACGCCGTTTTGATTGATCCCGTATTGTGTCAAGACTCCACCAGAAACACCATCAGAACGGGATGAACCGCTTGCAGCAAGACCATCGATGGAGATAACGCCTTTAAAGCTGCTTCCCAGATCAACCGCTACGGGCATGCCATCATTATCTACAGACGTGATGCTGCAACTGCTAAGCCCTCCTCTTCCGTCGAAAATCGCTTGACCGGTCTGTGTATCGTAGACTTTGCTCCCATCATTGGAAGTAACAGTAGCGACAATATCCCATGCTACGCCCGTTGTCGGTTGAGTGGCGCTTTGGGTGAAGGTCAATTTCAAATGGTTTTGCTCATTATTACCGCTGATAACATTGGCACTGATTGTATGTAGCTGATTATCCGGTGGCAAATTTCCGAAAAATTGCGCTTTGGTTGTCGGTTCGACCGGATAAGCTAGGCGCGTTGGAAATTCTAGTATTCCTTGTGAATCAACCTCTTTGAGCTCTACTTCATTCGTCGCATTGGTCACGACGTAGGCACCAGTTACGCCATTAACCGTTTTATCACCGTAATCAAATTTTTCATCATAAGAGTGGTTGGTGAGCATCGTACCGGTAACATATTTTCCATCTGTCGTTGTGAGACGAGCAACCGAAGAATTAACATCACCAGGAGTTTTTTGATATTCGTCAAAAACAAAATTTCCAGCACGCGTATACGAAGTCTCTTTTTCCGAAACGACTCCAAACCACCCGTTCCCTTCCAGTGCCAAATCGTTGAAGCGCTCTGATGGCATCAATGCCCCTTGCTGCATCTGAAAGCTGGTTGCCTGAAGTTTGACTCCATGCCCTACATCGTTGTAGGTTGGGGTATTGTTTCCAATCACTTTGCTAAATAGATCGGCAAATTCAGTGGTTGTACTTTTGTATGCCGTAGTCCCTACATTGGCAAGGTTGTCAGCAATAACATCAATCCCATATTGATGGGTTTGGATTCCTGTAATTCCCGCATAATATCCTCAAACTTGATCGATTCGATTGGATAAAGCCCTAGGCGGGTAGTTGCATTGGTACCATCGGTTTTTGTGTAGGCCGATTCAACATAGTAGATCCCCTCATCGAGGGCGGCTCCGCTGCCATTTTTACCGTCCCATGAGTAACTTGCTATCCCTTTGGAGGTTTCACCGATCGCCATTTGGCGTAAAATATTGCCATTTTTATCGAGAATGTTAACCGATCCGCTTGCAACATCATCGGGAAAATAGAGTTCGAAATCGACATCTTCTCCTTCAGAGAGAATGACGGCATTACTGCCGGTATCTGCAATTTTGCCAATGGCGGCAATGCCTGAGTATTGCATCGAGGTATTCAAGGCGCTTGCCAATTTTTCGAGTGCTTTATTGGTATTTTCCGTCGATTCGAGTGTTGCCAATTGCGAGGTTTGGCTCAAGATTTTTTCACTGTCCATCGGAGCCGTCGGGTCTTGATATTTGAGTTCTAAAAGGAGAAGCTTCAAAAAATCGTCTTTTCCGAGAATACCGTTTGGATTGACCGCTGTGGTTGCGGCTGTGGTTGATGAGGAGGCGCCTAGCGTATTGCCGTATGCATCGATTGCCATGATAAACTCCTTATGCGTAGTGCGGGATGATGATTTCGAGAGCGCTAAGCTGCTCTTCGTTTAGTTCGAGCTCTTCGAACGACTGATATACTCTATAACGATTTTGTTGGTGATCTTGCTGCTGCTGTTGAGCACTGCTTTGCTGCTGACTCTCTCCGCCCGACATAAAGTTCATAGTAGCGTTGGTAATTCCTTGATGTGCCAGTTGAGCTTTAAGTTCTGTCGCGTTATGAGCCAAAAAGGCGACTGTGGTTGTGTTGTTGGATTGGATATTGACATGGACGTTGTTGCCCCGCTGTACCAAAGTCACTTCCACTTCGCCGAGTTTTTCGGGATTGAGTTTCATCGTCAGGCGGGTAAAGGGAGGTTTGTACTCTTGTACCGCCTCTTTGAGTTCACCGGCGAAATGACGCATGCTTTGCTGAGCCTCTTTGACCTTCACTTCAATCGAATCGACCGCTTTTGGCATTGGCGATGATTTCATCAAGTTGCCATCTATTTCACCTTGGAGGAGTGCGATTAGCGTATCGGATTTCGGTGCAAGAGAAACGACCGATTTGGATTCAGAAGGTTTTTCAGTTTCAGATTTAATCGATGGTGTTTGTGTATTTTCTAAACGGTTTTCCAATGTTTGGAGGAGCGCTTTAAGCGGTTGGGATTTTGTTTTTTCAGTTTCCTCTTTGGGTGTTTGATTAGAGGAGAGGATTTTTTGCTCTTTGCTTTTGACTTCACTAAGCAGCTGGGTAATGACCTCAAACGGTGTTGTTTGAGCTGATGAGGACTCAAGTGCCGGAAGCGTCGCTAACATTTTTGATTCGAGCAGAGGTTTTGTGAGCAACTCGATTGGTAGGGTGTTTGTCTCTTCAGGCTCAATTTTTAGTGTGGATAGAGTGATCGATTCGGGTTCAAGCCCTAGTTTTTGTGCCAATTGCACCAAGCCGATCAAACTTTTGGAAAGTTTTGTCGTATCGCTTTGATACTCCGGAGCTTTTTGGGCGATCTCATTTTTGAGATACTCTTTGGCTTTATGGATGAGGGTGCGTACCTGATCATCGGAAAATGTTGCGAGTAGTTCTTTGGAGACGAGGGCTAACTCTTTTTCATCGCCTCCTAAAATCGCGCTATTTTTCGGATCAATCACCGCTTTGAAATCGTTTGTTTTTGCCTCTTTGGTATTTTCAGAACCCATCTTGAACGCGGTAAGTAGTTTGGAAAAGAGATCATTCCTTTTGATTGATGTTTTGGCATTACCACCGAGCAAATCGATCAGCGACTTTTGGGATTTCGCCTCTTTGGACTGGACGATCATGGACGATCCTTTGAGGGCGGATAAATCACGCC
>JACXUE010000028.1 GCA_014764075.1 Sulfuricurvum sp. | reverse complement strand
GAAGCTAAATTACTCAAACTTCTCCTCGTTGTCGCCCTCTCGATCAAAACGGGACTCTCTCTTTTGGGTATTCAAGCCAAAGATCAGATGTAACCATCCCACTTTTGTTGTAGACCACGCTAGCTACTAAAGCACTGAAGATTGCCTTTCTGGGGTAGAGTTTTTACCCTAACAATCTCCCAATCGTTTGTCGAAGCGTATCGTGCTGGTGACTCATCGCAATTTGCGCTAAATTGAGTTTTGTAGTGCTTTTCTGGTATTCACTGATCACTTTTGCCAAATCGGTATCGGCTATTTGGTTTTTTGCTGTAACGGTAGAGCTGATTTGGGTCAGTAGGTTATCTGAGGCGCTCACCATCTCGGTGATGGTTGAACCGATTTGGGATGAAGCTTGGGCTAGTGAATCACGATACGCTTGAATCGCATCTTGATTGTCGATTGAGAGAGATTGAGGTGAAAGTTCAGGCAATGAACCATTGATGGAGCTTTCTCCAGTTGAAATCGTCATATCATTTCCAAACAGCGCTTTGCCGTTAAAGGTAGAACCATCAATGCTTTGCTGCATCGATTCGACGGTACGGTTGAACTCACTTTGAAGCTCTTGTTTTTGGGCAGAGTTGAGCGATGCACTGTTGTAGCGGACGCTTAGATCACTCAACTTTTCAGTTTGTCCGTTGAGTGAATTGAGGGTACCCCCTGCGATTTGCATCATCGACACACCATCGTTTACATTCATTAACCCCTGTGACATAGCGGAAATATGATTTTGGAGCATATCCGCAATAGAGTGTGAGGCGGCATTTTGCATCCTAAGTTCAGCGGCGGCAGCTATTTTGTCGAGCGTCTTACCCTTTTTGGAACTTTCAGCATTGAGACTGGGGAGTGAATAGCTTTGATCGTTGATCTTCATAATAGACTCCTTGATCCTTCAATTCAATATCCTCAAGGCCGAATCGATGGTACGTGAAGCGGCACAAAGCGGTGCCAATATCATTTTGATCCCTGAGTTGTTCGAAGGGTATTACTTTTGCAAAGATATGGACAAAAAGTATTTTGAATGGGCGCAGCCGCTCGAAAATAACCCTCTCATCGGACATTTCAGTGCGTTGGCGAAGGAGCTTGGGGTAGTGTTGCCGATCAGTTATTTTGAGCGGGACGGGGATCGTTATTTTAACTCTTTGGTGATGATCGATTCGGACGGTACCATAATGGAAAACTACCGAAAAACCCATATCCCCGACGGTCCTGGGTATGAAGAGAAATTTTATTTTGAGCCAGGGGATACGGGGTTCAAAGTGTGGAAAACGGCATTTGGAAATGTGGGTGTAGGTATCTGCTGGGATCAATGGTTTCCAGAAACGGCACGCAGTCTAACCCTCATGGGTGCCGATATGATTTTTTATCCCACTGCCATTGGTAGTGAACCCGAGATCGGAGTCGATTCGGCATCGCATTGGCAACGTGTACAGATGGGGCACTCTGCTGCCAACATCATCCCCGTTATCGCCGCCAACCGTATTGGTGAAGAGGTGGGGGAGAGTTGTACTCTGACGTTTTACGGTTCATCGTTCATCACCGATCATACGGGTGCAAAGATTGCCGAAGCGTCGCGCGATAAAGAGGAAATTCTCTACGGCGAATTTGATCCTGTAGCGATCCGCGAACATCGTCACTACTGGGGACTCATCCGCGACCGACGACCGGAGTGCTATGGAGAGATTATTAAGCAATAGTGAAACTGGAACCTCTTTTGCTTTAGTGGGATAATAATCACTAACGGGGGTTGCCGTGAGAGTTGTTTTACGCAATAACGCTATCTTTGTTCAAGGATCTTCCAACACGCTCGAAGAGTCGTGGATGGAGGAGTTTTTCGATCATCATATCCATAACACCCTGTTTTTAGATAACGGGGTATTGGTTCTCAATAACGAAAACTCCGCCAATCAAAAAGAGGAGTTTTTGGAGAATCTCAGCGAGTGTTATGCCAAAGTCAACGATCTTGGCAGCCCGTTTTATCGCCGTTCCCTCAAAAAATGTCGTACTGCCGCCGTACGGATTGAAATCCCCTACCGTGATAATGAACACGTGTCGATCAAACTCTACGCATTCAGCCCGACACGCGTCACGTTTGTTTTGTCCAAACCTTCCCCGTGGGTTATCCGCTATCTCAAACAGCAGTTTTCGTCGTTGGTGCTCAGTTCTACCGAAACTTCGCTCCATATCGATGTAAGTACATCACTTGCCAAAGCGCGGCTTGAGAAGACCCTTAACCGTCGCGAAGTACTCCATTTTTCACTCAATTATGAATACGACGATGAGTTCATGAGTAGACTCTACGGCAACTATCGAGGGTGGGGATTCGGTAGCGAAGCTTTGGATAAAATAATCCGTTATCATGCTATTTTTGAATTGCCCGTAGGGGCTAAAGCCGATGATATCAAAAAACGGTACCGTGAGCTGGCAAAACGGTATCATCCCGACCGTGTTCAAACGAAAGGAAAACGAGTTATAAACAAATATACGGAAAAATTTCAACTCCTCCAAGAGGCGTACAGCGCATTGCGTGCCGCGAGTTGATTTAGTGTCGATTCGACGTTAATAGAGTCAAGTCTTCCGCACAAAAACGGTACACTCTTTTATCTTTGAGTTCGTTCAGTTCGTTTGAAAATCCCCGTTTGGTAAAGAGCAAAATTTTATCGGGAGAGAGGGAGAGTTTAGAGCACTTCTCTTCGAGTTTGTGGAACTCTTTTTTATTCACTTTGTGATTGGTCCATTTGCACTCACCAACCCATGTTTGTCCGTTGAGCGTTTCGGTGAAAAGATCGATCTCCACTGTGCGATCCCAGTAGCTCCCCGAATCGAGAATCTCGACATCGAACCGTTCTGCTAAAATCTCCCGTATGTAGAGATCGCATAACTCTTCAAACGTAAATCCGACAAACGCATTAAAGTGGGTGTGGAAATATTCATAAAAATGGGTGTGGTTTTCTTCGCGGATCGAAGCGGTGAACGGTTCGACAAAAGCGAACCAAAAACGTAAAAACGGGGTAGCGAAGCGGAATTTATGGCTGATACGGTGGTGCTCGACCTCTTTTTTAAATCGCTGTTTCGGATAGCGTCTTTGGAGGGGCGTTTCACGGGAATGTTCGATAGAGAGGTAGCCGCAGTGCCGAAGGTTCTCGAACGCTTCATTGCCCCGTTCTTTGCCGATGCGGGCACGACGAAATGCTGAAGCCTGTCGTCGATCTCCTATGCTGATCGCACGAAGGAGATTGACGTAGAGGGGATTATCATCAAGAGGGGAGAGGATTGTTTCGCGATGTGATTCAAGCGGTTCTAAGATGTGCTGTTTTAATAGAATATCGATCGACTGATCGACATCGATTGGGGAGGTATATCCGCCGAAAATAGTGAAGAGTTCAATACACTGCTCCATATCGTTGGGTTGGTTGAGGTAAAAAAAATCACTCATGAGTTTTCTGTCCATTGGAGAGATTATAGCTTATAAAACCATAATCCCCTCAGTGGCGATGATTTACGTTTTAAGTGTGTCAGCTGTATTTATAGGCTTCACGAAGAGTATCGATCTTGGTGTTCTTCTATTGAATCATATAGCGTTTAATGTATCTCAAAAAAGGGTAGAATACAATTTCATAATTTATTACAATCAAAAGAGAGTGAATGCAGTATCGATATATTGGACAAAGCGGGTTGCGTGTATCGCCTATTTGTATGGGAACAATGACGTTTGGCAGCCAGTGCGATGAGAAAAAAGCGTTTGCCATTATGGACAAAGCCTACGAAGCCGGAGTCAATTTTTTCGATACGGCGGAGCTCTATCCCGTCCCCCCCGAGGCGCGTTTGGCAGGCTTAACCGAGGAGATGGTGGGACGGTGGTTGAAAACCAAACCGCGTGATGCGATTATTTTAGCGACCAAAGTGGCAGGTGCCGCATCGGGATGGTTTGTCCCCCCTATCCGTCACGGCCTCACCGCAATGGATCGATTTCATATCGAGAGAGCGATCGAGGGATCATTGAAGCGTTTGGGAACCGAGTACATCGACCTTTATCAGATGCATTGGCCCGATACGGTTTTTCCTATCGAGGAGACGATGAGGGCGTTTGATGCGCTGGTGCAAAGCGGCAAGGTTCGCTATATCGGTACTTCCAACGATACTGCCCGCGGAACGATGAAATCGCTGATGGTCTCCAAATACGAAAAGTTGGCTCGCTTTGAGTCGATCCAGAACAATTTTTCACTCCTCAACCGACGTGATTTGACCGAGATCGGTTCGCTGTGCCGTGAAGAGAAGATTTCGTTGTTGCCCTATTCACCGTTGGGGGGTGGGGTACTGAGCGGAAAATACAACCAAGACACCAACGCGCAGGGGCGCTTTAGTGATTACGTCAAATCGACCAATAAACGTCAGCGTCTGATGGCGGCACGCTTTATGAATGACAAAACCCTCGCCTCGACGCAGGAGTATCTTCGTATTGCCCATGAGGCGGGGTTACATCCCGTTACGATGGCGATCGCGTGGAGCAAGCAGTTCGATTTTGTTGCCAGTACGATTATCGGTGCGACGACTCCCGAACAGCTCGATGCGTCTCTTGCGGCGATGGATGTGACGCTGGGGAGTGAGATTTTAGAGAAATTGGATGAGGTTCATGCGAAAATTTTATATCCTATGGGTTAGTCTGATAGCGGTGCTTTTCGGCGGTTGCGGGACAAAACACTTTACGGTGAATGAACCCAAACTTATCACTCTCAAAACTCCGAAACTCAAACTTGCCGATACAGGATACATTCGGCATGACGGATCGGCGGTCGAAGTTGAACTTTTTGCCGCCGGTGTTGCGGTAGAGAAAATCACCATTGATGGAGATGTCTGTGTGAGTGCGGGGTGTATGGATGAGGGGAAATTTGTCAAAGAGTATTTATACCCCGATTACCCGCGTGATACGATGCGTCAGGTGTTGCTCGGAAAAGATATTTTTGAGGGACGGGGGAAAGCGTTAAAAAAGCCAACTGCTTGGCTTTTTTAGCTTTGGAACCGAGCCGATATGTGTTAGCATCGGCAAGGCTGTCCCTGCCACTTTACGGGCTTTGAGCGTAAAGTGGGTAACATCAGTTAAAATATCAATACTAAACTATACAGGAATATTCATGTCTAAATTCGTCGGTGCACATGTATCCGCATCAGGTGGCGTTTTTAACGCTCCGCTTAACGCGATGGCGATCGGAGCAAAAGCGTTTGCCCTTTTTACCAAAAACCAAAAACAGTGGACGGCGAAGCCTCTGGATGAAGAGACGATAGCTCTTTTTCAAGAGAACCTCTCTAAAAGCGGAATTCTCCCGAAACACATCCTTCCGCACGATTCGTATCTGATTAATCTCGGTCATCCCGAAGAGGATAAACGGCAAAAATCGCTCGAAGCGTTTATTGATGAGGTAAATCGCTGTAGTCAGTTGGGATTGGATCGTTTGAACTTTCATCCGGGGAGCCATTTGAAACAAATCAGTGAGGAAGAGTGTATCGACCGTATCGCCATGAGCATGAATGAAGCGCTGAGTGTTACCAATGGTGTCACATTGGTAATCGAAAATACGGCGGGTCAAGGGTCGAATTTGGGGTGGCGTTTTGAGCATCTTGCGTCGATTATTGAGCGCATAGAGGAGAAATCGCGTGTCGGTGTCTGTATCGATACGTGCCATATGTTTACGGCGGGATATGATATCCGAACCCGTGAGGCGTATGACGCAACATGGGCAGAATTTGATAGAATAGTGGGGTTTAATTATTTAAAAGGGATGCATATCAACGATTCCAAGCCCGACTTGGGGAGTCATGTCGACCGACACGATTCGATCGGCAAAGGGAAAATCGGCATCGAGGCGTTCGGGTTTTTGATGAACGATCCGAGGATGGATGATATCCCGCTAGTACTAGAGACGATCGATGAGACGATCTGGGCACATGAGATTGAGCTACTGTATTCACTACAGGAGAAATGATGAGATACGCAGCGGCGGCAGCAATGGTAGGTCTTAGTTTCATCGATTTTGACGAAACAAGCGGTTATGGTTCCAAATAAGAGAATTTTTTGATTCCAACACTCCATTGCTTCTAAAAAATTGGGATATAACGGTGTATGTGTGGGGTTGAGTGTGGTTGTTCTAGAGGTGCCGATCGCTTTTGTGGAACTCGAAGAGGGGTATGAAGAGACGACGCAAGCGTTTATCAAATCGCAGCTCAAAGAGCACTTGGCGGCATTTAAAATCCCTAAAACCATAACCGTGGTAGAATCTCTCCCGAAAACCGCAACGGATAAAGTGCTTAAGCGGGTTCTTAAACAAGGATTGAATTGAAATATCTGGTCGATTTTTTAGAAAACAAAACCATCGAAAAAACCCATATTTTTTCGCAACTCAAATGTACGATCGATGAGGCGAGAATTCTGCGCCATTTGACCCGTAAGTTTTTGCAGTCCCAAGAGGACGTGGTTGTCGCTGAATTGCTTCAAGAGCTTTACGGTACCGATGATTATGCCTATCTTGACCATTTTGGGGAGGTGAAGACGCTCCTTGAGCTCGGATGGATTACTCACCATTCATTCACCCCGCTCAAAATCAGCGAGCTTTCTCATTTGGAACTTTATAATACCCCAGTTGCCCTTACATCGGTGTTTATGAAACTCCTCGAAGAGGGCTCTTTGGAGATGACACTGCCGGATATCAAACCCTACGCTGATCATTTAGAGTATCTCCAAGATCAGTTTTTTCGTATCGAACTTTACCAAAAGATGTCGATTATTCGCCACAACGGCAACGAGCACTCGCTAGGGGTCAACCGTATCCAAAACAAACTTGATCTCCTTGAAAAACGGATCGATGAGCGGATTGCCCAAACCTCTCAAGATGTTGTGCTGGATCGTTTTTTCAAACAAAAAAAGCTCGAACCTAAAGAGCAGGTGATTTTTTTGGCGCTTCTCAAAGAGGAGTACAGCGCAACCGAGGGGAATCTGCGAGAGATGAATACCCTTATTGATCTGATCAGTTTCGATGATTACGAGCGGATCAAAAACCGTGCATTGCTAGAAGACGGTTCGCGTCTCATCAACGATGAGGTGATCGATTATGAGGAGATGCTCAATCCGTTCGGGGGAATATCCAGAGCGTTTTACATTGTTGATGAAGTTTTGCAAAGCATCATGCATCCGCAGAAAAAGAAAAAAGTGCGTAAACTCAAACTCGATATGCTGATCAAAGAGCAGGAGATTTTCGAGTTGATTGAGCCGACGACATCGCTGGAAAACGTGGTATTGAACCCTTTGACCGAACAAACACTCCAAAACCTGATGCGTCAATTGGATCGAGAAGATCAGTTTCTCTCTGCCCGATCGGCGGGGGTTAGCTCTTCGGCTGATCAGATGCACAATCAGATGCAAAACATCTTTTTGGAACAGATTGAGAAATTTCAGGGGATTTTGATCGCGACGACCAATCTCCTCGAAAATATCGATCAGGCATTTTCACGCCGCTTCAATTACAAAATCGAATTCAAAAAACCAGATCAAAAGCAACGTTTGGCGTTGTGGAGCATGATGTTGCCGAAAAACGCGCCATATGAGAGCGGCTTTGATGTTGAAAAGCTCTCTACTTATCCTCTCACCGGAGGACAGATCAATCTGATTGTAAAAAATACAGCGTATCATGTCGCGGCACGAAAAGATGCCATCTTTAGACTTGATGATTTTGTTGGCGAGATCCAAAAAGAGCGAATGGGAAGTTTTGAAGGGGAAAAATCGGTCGGTTTTCTCAATCGTTGAACAAAAAATAGACAATATGCTTCAAAATGTAGCACTTTTTGGGGTGCTACTCTCCGCATAAACGTTTTTCTTATCCAAATTGGTGTTCCAAAACGCTACCAAACACAAAAATATCCCCAAAAGTGTTACAAATAATAACACATTAACTTTTTAGCATTACCTACTGTTTCCAATCGTGACAACACTAAAAAAATATCTAGGATATAAGGGTTGATTTAATTCTCTTTTTGTTATAGTGCAATAACTGTTTTTATAAAAGCCATATAACGTAGCCGAAATTTCCTCTGTTGCGGTATATGCCATCAACCATAAGAAGGTCGGAACTATGGAGCATTACAACGTCGCAAATCCCTATTTTGGGGTATTTGTACTGTTTGTTTTAACGTTTGGCGCGTTTTACGCGACTACGGTGATCGCACGCTTGGTCAGCCGTGCACTGGCAGCCAAAGATACGGAAAAAATCAAATTGACGGTCTACGAATGTGGACCGGAGGTGACCAAACAACCTAACCGTATCTCGACGCAATTTTATCTTTTTGCGTTGTTGTTTTTATTGTTTGATGTCGAAATCGTTTTCATGTTCCCTTGGGCAATCGATTTTAAACTCTTGGGGTGGTTCGGTTTTGTTGAGATGATGATGTTCATCTTGTTATTGGCGATCGGATTTATTTATGCGTGGAAGAAAGGGGCTCTTGAATGGCACAACATCAAGTAAATTATCTCAAAGACGGCGGACTTCCCGTCGCTTTGACGACCATCGACAAAGTGGTCAACTGGGGTCGTTCCAATTCACTTTGGGCGTTGACGTACGGTTTGGCGTGTTGCGGTATCGAGATGATGGCTTCGGGTGCGTCTCGCTATGACTTTGACCGTTTCGGGACAATTTTCCGTGCTTCTCCGCGTCAAGCGGAGCTCATGATCGTTGCGGGGACGTTGACCAAAAAACACGCCGAGTTTATCCGCCGTTTGTATGACCAAATGACGGAGCCAAAATGGGTTATCTCGATGGGTTCATGCGCCAATACGGGCGGTATGTTCAATACCTACGCAACGGTTCAAGGGGTTGACCGCGTTATCCCTGTCGATCTCTATCTCCCAGGGTGTGCACCCCGTCCTGAAACGTTGCAATATGCGGTGTTACTGTTGCAACAAAAAATACGACGTGAGAGCGCATCTCGTGCTCAAAAACCAAAAAGGCTGATGTAATGAGAGCTTACACCCCTAAAGATAACGTACAAAAAAAACCCTACTACACCGACCGTTACTGGGTAGCCCCTCAGGTGGCAAAAACCGATGTTTCTGAGGATGCGGTGTTTGCAGCTGATCTCGAAGCGATCAGGGCAAAATTTGAGGTATTGGATGCCTACATCCAAGTGAAACAAATGGTCGTGGTGATTAATGCTGCCGATAATTTCGGTGTGATTGAACTGATGAAAAATGAGCTTGAGTATAATCAACTCTCCGAACTTTCGGCGATTGATTGGTTGGCGAAAGAGGGAAAATTTGAAATTTTCTACCAAATGCTCAGTATGTCCAAACGCAAGCGGATCCGTGTCAAATGCAAAATTTCCGAGAAAGAGTCGATCCAAAGCGTAGAAAAATTATTCCGTTCAGCCGACTGGTCAGAGCGGGAAATGTATGATATGTTCGGAGTTGTGGTGAATAACCATCCGTTCATGAAACGTATTTTAATGCCCGACGATTGGGAAGGGTTTCCTCTGCGTAAAACCTATCCGCTTCAAGGGGATGAGTTTGCTCAATGGTACGAAGTGGATAAAATCTTCGGTAAAGAGGCGCGTGATATCATCGGACCTGAAAACCGTGATCCTGCCCGTGTGGATCGTTACGACACCGAGCGTTTCGCCCGTTTGGGACACGAAGTGCCACGTGGCACCGACATTAGCCAAGGCGAACCGGTAACACCGTTGTGTTACCAAGAGAGTGATGGGGTATTCCTCATCGAAAAATTTGACGCAGAAAAAAGCGTCGTGATCTCTGATCGCGATCGTTAAGGATTTAGAGTATGCAACAACCCAATAGATTACGACCTTTTTTTGAAAACATTACGTTTGATCGTTCCGACAATGAGTTGATCCTCAACTTTGGTCCTCAACACCCCTCGGCGCACGGACAGCTACGCTTGATGCTCCATTTGCAACAAGAGCAGATCACTAAGGCTCATCCAGATATCGGATACCTCCATCGCGGTATGGAGAAGATGGCGGAGAATATGATTTACAACGAGTTCATGCCGACAACGGATCGTATGGACTACATCGCGTCAAGCTCGAACAACTACGGTTTTGCGCTAGCGGTCGAAAAGCTGATCGGTTTGGAGGTTCCGCGCCGTGCCAAAGTAATCCGTATGATGCTTTTGGAGATGAATCGTTTGATGTCTCACCTTTTTTGGTTGGCAACAACTGCGCTCGATATCGGGGCGATGACCGTGTTCTTGTTTGCATTCCGTGAGCGCGAATATCTGATGGATTTGATTGAAGATTATTGTGGTGCCCGTTTGACCCATGCGGCAATTCGTATCGGTGGGGTTCCACTCGATTTGCCGGATAATTTTATCGCCGATTTACGTAAATTTCTCGACAAATTGCCGGAAAATATCAAAGATTATGAAGATCTTTTGGATTCTAACCGTATTTGGAAAATGCGTATGGAAAACGTCGGTGTGATCTCCAAAGAGATGGCTTTGAGCTGGGGATGTTCTGGCATCATGCTCCGCGCTTCGGGAATTGAGTGGGATATTCGTAAAGAGGAGCCGTATGAGTTGTACGATGAAGTGGAGTTCAATGTTCCCGTCTCCGACAAAGGGGACAACTACGCCCGTTATAAACTCTACATGGCAGAGATGCGCGAATCGGCAAAAATCTTGCACCAAGTGATCGATATGTATGCCGATACGACACCTGAATTGATGGCGCACGCACCGCAATACATCTCTGCACCGAAAATCGACATCATGACTCAAAACTACTCATTAATGCAGCACTTTGTCCTCGTGACTCAGGGGATGCGTCCTCCGGTAGGAGAAGTGTACGTTGCGACCGAATCACCAAAGGGAGAACTGGGATATTACATCAACTCCCAAGGGGATGCCTATCCGTACCGTTTGAAACTCCGTGCGCCGTCGTTTTGGCATACTGGAATTTTGACCGACTTGTTGCCGGGTCACTACATTCCGGACGTTGTAGCTATCATTGGGACGACCAACATCGTCTTCGGTGAAGTAGATCGCTAAAAAGGAGCATGCAGTGAAACGTTACGATTTACGTCATTTAAAAGAGAACTTTGCAGGTCGCATGTCCGAAATCATTACAAATGAAGCCGTCAAAGGTGAAGTGTTAATTTTTTTGTTTGAGATCGGTGATTTTAGCCCCGTACAACAATCGGCAGATTTGGTCAAAGAGCTTGGGTGTGAACTCATGAACTCGTTGAAATTCAACGAAGCCGACTGGACCATTGTGGTCAAGAAATAAGGAATCCTTGTGAGTAAAGTCTATTTCTCCACGTGGCGGGGCGAGCAGATCAACAACATTGGCAAAGCTGATGATGCATGGGAAAAATCTGCCTATAACCTCCCGTTGGAATATAACGAGCACGCAAGCTCCAAAGCCTTTATTGGATGGGACGGTGTTGCACTTTTTGATCCGGAAGTCGATGTGGTTCGTCTCGCTACCGAATACGCGGCGCAGTATCAGGTTTATTCCGAAGCATGCGGACGTTGTGCGCCGGGACGATGGGGCGGACGTATTTTGTACGATTTGCTCGATAAAATCGCCCGTGGCGAGGGATCGATGTCCGATATGGAGCACTTGCGTGAGGTCTCTAAAACGATGCAAGAGACTTCCAAATGTGAGATTGGTAAAACGGTTCCGAATCCTCTGTTGGATTTGATGACCCATTTTGAGTCGGAATTTGTATCGTGCATTGAGAATCAAAAGCCGTCCAAACACTACCATTTGGAAGATATAAGCTACATTGCGAAAATCACCGCGCCGTGTATGGATGCGTGTCCGGCACACGTCGATATTCCGGCTTACATCGAGGGTGTAAGAGATTTACGTTTTGATGATTCATTGGTGGCGACCCGTCAAACGATGCCCTTGGCGCATACGTGCGGGCGTGTTTGTCCTCATCCGTGTGAGACGGAGTGCCGTCGTACAAACTTGGATGAGCCAATCTCTATTATGGAACTCAAACGTTTAGGTGCCGATTACGAAACCGATCACGGGTTTGGATTCTTTCATCCCGCGGAGAAAAAACCGAGCATAGGCAAAAAAGTCGCCGTGATCGGTGCAGGTCCTGCGGGGCTTACGGGAGCGTACTATTTGGCACTTGAGGGGATTGATGTCGATGTTTACGAAGAGCTTCCGGTTCTAGGCGGCGAGGTTGCGGTCGGGGTGCCTGAGTATCGCATGCCGATCGATAAATACAACCAAGATATCGAAGCAGTACGAAGTTTGGGAGTGAATTTTATCACCAATACCAAAGTGACTGCTGACATGATGCGTCAGTTTGAAAATGATTACAATGCAACGTTGGTAGCAACCGGTACCCGTATCTCTAAAAAAATCTATTGTGATAACGAACGCCCTGAGATTCAGGGGTATTGGGGAGCTATCGACTTTTTGGACAAAGTAAATCTCCAGGTCAAATACGACATCACGGTAAGTGAAGAGGATCAAAAACGGCACATGCTTCCGAGCGATTTTGTCGATTTGAGCGGGAAAACGCTCGTGTGCGTCGGGGGTGGATTCACGTCGATGGACGTTGTCCGCTGTGCGATTCGAGCAAATGCCGCAAAAGTGGTGATGCTCTATCGACGTGACGAAGCGACGATTATCAAAAATACGACCTACGAAGAGTATCACGAAGCGGTCGAAGAGGGGGTTGAATTTATTTTTCACTCAGCGGTTGCGGCAATTAAAGATGAGAATAATGTTCTTAAATCACTTATTGTCGATCGTTTTGAACTTGTTGCTGATCCGAACGGTGGACGTCCGACGTTGGAAAAAATCGAGGGGGCAAGCTTTGAGCTGGAGTGCGATTATTTGATCCCTGCAGTATCTCAAAGTGCCGATTTGAAACTTTTGCCAAGTGAATGGGAGATCGAGATGACCTCATGGGCAACGATCAAAACGAACGGTAAAGACTACATGACCTCCCGTAAAGGGATCTTTGCAGCAGGAGACTGTGAATACGGACCAATGACGATTGTCAATGCGGTCGGTCAGGCCAAACGTGCCGCATCGGTGATAAGCCGTTACGTCCAAAGTGGGGAGATTACCCTCACCGATGATGAGATTATGGAAGATCATTTGCGTCGTCTCAAAGTCTACAACAAAAAAGAGAAGATCAAAGGGTGGCTTCCGGGATTGCCGCGCCAACACAGTGAAATACTCACCGTAGAGGAACGTAAAGACAATAATCGCGAGGTCAAATACGGCTTTACCCAAGAAGAGGCACTGGCTGAGGCAGAGCGTTGTATGCGCTGTTATTACATTGCGATGGTCGCACACTAAAGAGGGGAGAGGATGATTAATTTTACGATTAATGGTCAAAATGTCACCGCTCTCAAAGGGGAGACAATCCTTCAAGCGGCACGCAAAGCGGGATTCTATATCCCGACGATGTGTTATTTGGAAAAAACAACACCGTGTGCATCGTGCCGATTGTGTGTGGTGGAGACCGACAAAACCGATGGATTTATCCTCAGCTGTCAAACCCCGCCGACGGAAGGGTTAGCGGTAACGATCGATTCGGATGCGCTCAAAACAGAGCGAACCAACATTATGCGGCTCTACGATGTCAATCACCCATTAGAGTGTGGCGTGTGCGATAAATCGGGTGCGTGTGATCTTCAGAACAAAACGTTGGAATTCGGTATTTCATCGCAGCATTTCAACGCTAAAGAGCAACACCGAACAATCGAGCATTGGGGATTGATCAATTACGATCCATCACTCTGTATCTTGTGTGAGAAATGTGTCCATGTCTGTAACGAAATCATCGGCGATGATGCGATCGAACTCAAATTCGGCGGGTATAAATCATCCGTTATCCCAAAAAACAGCGATACGCTCGATTGTACGTTTTGCGGTGAATGTATTGCGGTATGCCCAGTCGGTGCATTGGTAAGCTCGAACTTTCAGTACAGTGCGAATGCGTGGGAGCTGACACAGATCCCCGCTACGTGTGCCCATTGTTCGGCAGGTTGTGCATTGACCTACGAAGTACGGCACACCTCTAACACTGTCGGTGCTGTACCGAAAATCTACCGTGTTACCAATGATTTTGAACATACAACCCTCTGCGGAGCGGGACGATTTGGATTTGATTTTAATGTGAACGGAACCAAAGATCCAAAGATGTTCGCCAAAGCGGTGGCTGCGATCCAGAGTGCTACGGCAATCCGTTTTAGCTCATTGATTACCAATGAAGAGGCGTTGATCCTCCAAAAACTCAAAGAGAAATTTGGATTCAAACTCTACAACGAAGAGGCGCGTGCGTATCAGCAATTTATGAACGCCTATGGTTCGATGTGCGGGAAAATAGGATGCGGCGGTACTCTCGATGCGATCAAACAAAGCGATGCGGTCATTCTCCTCGGAGGACGGATCAGCAGCGATAACCCTGGTGTCCGTTATGCGATTACGACTGCAGCACGTCATCGCGGTGCAAAAGTGATGTATATGCATCCACTTGAAGATGAACTCCTCCAAAACGTCGTAACACAGTATGTGAAATACGAAGTGGGAACCGAAGAGGGGGTAGTAGCGATGCTCGCTAAGACACTTTTGGAAGGGTGTGATCTTAGCAATGAGGTTAGAGAGTTTTTGGATGAGTTGGATGAGGGGTATTTGTGCGCCGAGTCCAATGTTGGTGATGAAGAGTTTAGCCGTATCGCAAAATCGTCTCTCCGAGCGAAACAAAAAACATTGGTGATCGGCAGTGATCTTCTCTCCCATAAACGTGCTGAAAATATTGCCCGTTTGTGTGCATTGATCGAAATGTATACCGACTTTTCGGTCGTCGTGGTCGCTCCGAGCGTCAATACGGTGGGTGTATCACTCATTTGTGAGCTTGATGCCGATGTCGGCGGTGCTAATATCGTAGGGTACAATGCAGAGGGTGATTTTACGATGGGTTCACTCGGAAATCCAGAACTCCTTTTGCCATCACTCAATTCCCAAGAAGGGACTTTTGTGAGTATGAACGCTCAAGTATTGCCAACCAATGTAGCGGTAGGGTTTGATGGGTACACATTGAACGATATCGCTAATGCTCTTGGATTAAACGCACAGTATACGATCGATTACACTCCGCAGCTTCCGCGGGACAAAGGATTCAACGGGTCAGCGTTTGATGATTTGGGGAATTTTTACACAGTGTTGGGCGAGGATCAACGGGGGTATATCCTTGAAAACACTGATGTAGAGATTAACGGTGTTCTTGAAGGGGTTGACGATCTACCAGAGTTTAACGGCACGGTTGTCTATCGCTGTAACCCGATCAATCAGTTTAACGGTTACACGGCGCAAACCAAACAACTCGAAAAAGATGCAACATTGAGAGGTTCGGCACAGTTTGCGGCTGCCGCAAAGATTGCTGATGGTGATAAAATTCGCATAGAATTTACCAAAGGTGTTCAAGAGAGGGTATTTGTCATCGATTCAACCCTCAAGGGGACGGTAGCGTTGGTTCCGACGTATGACGTTGCTTTGGGATCGCTTGGTGAGCAATATCGATTTGAAAAGGTGAAAATTATAAAAATGGGGAGTGAATTATGAATGAAATCACAATAACCATAGATGGCAAAGCTATTCAAACCCAAGAGGGTGAGTACATCCTCAATGCGGCGCGCGCCAATGGGATATTTATTCCCGCTATCTGTTATCTTTCACGATGTTCGCCGACGTTGGCGTGCCGTATCTGTTTGGTCGAGGCGGACGGAAAGCAGGTTTATGCCTGTAACGCCAAAGCGAAAAACGGTATGGAGATTAAAACAACGACTCCGAATATTTTGGCGGAGCGCCGTGCGATTATGGAGGTTTATGATGTCAACCATCCGTTAGAGTGCGGTGTATGCGACCAATCAGGAGAGTGTGAGCTTCAAAACTACACCCTCGAAGTTGGGGTCGATTCACAAACCTACTCGATCAAAGATACCCACAAACCGGTTCAGGATTGGGGATTGATCCATTACGATCCAGCATTGTGTATCATGTGTGAACGGTGTATTACGGTGTGTAAAGACATGATCGGTGATGCGGCTCTCTCTACCGTAGCGCGGGGAAGTGATCCGATTGAAACAAAATTCAAAGAGACGATGCCCAAAGATGCCTATGCGATGTGGAACAAGCTCAATAAATCGTTGATTGCTCCAAACGGCGGTGATACCCTCGATTGTACGAACTGCGGAGAGTGTTCAGCGGTGTGTCCGGTCGGTGCGTTGGTGAGCAGTGATTATCAATACACCTCCAACGCATGGGAGCATCAACAGATTCCTGCGACGTGTGCCCATTGTTCGGCAGGGTGCCAAATTAGTTATGATATCAAACATACCAGTATCGCGAATCCGGAACCGAAAATCTACCGTGTCAAAAACGAGTGGAATTATGTATCTTTGTGCGGTGCGGGACGTTACGGGTATGATTTTGAAAATCGTGATGTAGTGAAACATCCAGAAGCATTCGATGCGGCAGTAGCGGCATTTAAAAAAGCCGATACCGTTGCGTTTACGTCAACGATTACGAACGAAGAGGCGTTAATTCTCCAAAAACTCAAAGAGAAGTTGGGTCTTCGTCTGGTAAACAACGAAGCGTTGGCACTCAAAAACTTTTTGAGTAGTTATAGCACCATCAGCGGCAAAACGCTCTATAGCGGAGATCTCAAGCAAGTTCACAAGGCAGATTTCGTCGTCTCCATCGGAAGCGCACTCAAAACCGATAACCCGAATGCCCGTTTTGCAATGAACAATGCCCTCACTATGAACAAAGGCTCAGGGCTCTATTTCCATCCGATCGGTGATCCGGTAATTCGTAATATGTCCAAGAACGTCACGCAAATTCAGCACGCACCGATGATGGAAGAGGCGGCGCTTTATTTGATGCTTGATCTATTCGGTGATAAATCTGCGATGCCATCAGCGCTTGTAGAGTATCTGTCATCATTCCATTCGACCAAAACCGTTACAGTCGAAGAGACGGTCGATGAAAAGGTGACTGAAACGGTGACGAAGATGGTTCTCAATGAAGAGAGCGGTGTGGAAGAAGAGGTTACCGAAGAGGTGACGAAAACCGTGAAGAAAAAAGTATCCAAAGAGGTTGAAGTGGATGAAAATGCCCTCTTCGGACTTTTGAACGCTCCTGTGGGATTTGCCGATACCCTCACCAAATATTTGGCGAAAAAAGAGAAATTTGCTCTCATGGTTGGTCCTGATTTGTATACCCATCCGAACGCGACAAACTGCGCACGTCTTGTGGCATTGATTGAAAAGTACACTCAATTCAGCGTTACCATGATCCCGAATCTCGCTAACACCCTCGGTGTTGCGATGATTTGTGATTTGGACGGTGAACGCGGAAACTACACCATCGGATACAACACAGCGGGTGATTTCACCCTTAGTGCGCTTGGCGAGGGTGATTTAGATATGCCATCACTCAATCAACAAGAGGGTACCCTCACCAGTATTGACAAGCGGGTCAATCCGACCAATGCGGCATTGCCGTACGGCGGATACGTGTTGAACGATATCGCCAACGCGTTGGGGCTAAATACCAAGTTGACGGTTGAGTATACGGCTCAGCTTCCGGTCGATAAAGGATTTAAAGTCGTCGATTTCGATGCGTTACCAAACCACTACACCAATAGCGGTGAAGAGGTTCGCGGATATGTGTTGGAAAACCTCCCTGTTTTGGTAGCGGGTGATGAGAGCGTTGAGTCTTTCGATGCCTCAAAAGCGATCAATGAAAAGGTGATCTATCTTGCCAATCCGGTATTACAGTTCTCCGCATTTACCGCCCGTGCCCATCAACTTCCATCTTCCGGAGGGCTTTATGTGGCACAAACGGCTATGGAGACCAACGGATGGAGCGAGGGGGATTTGGTTCGGGTAAAAACCTCACAGGGTGAAGTGAACACTGTCGTGATCGCGGATGGTAAAATCGAGGGGGACATTGCGTATCTTCCGACATTTGATACCACTCTAAATTCTGAAGCGCTGTTTGACGGTTACCGTTTTGCGGCTGTATCAATTCAAAAGGTGTAAAGCATGGATGTAGCATTCATTATCGAAACGATCGTCAAGATCGTTGTCATCTTACTCATTTTCTCTGCGCTTGCGGGTCTAGG
>JACXUE010000176.1 GCA_014764075.1 Sulfuricurvum sp. | reverse complement strand
GTTCAGCCAGTCGTCTATCGAGGGCGGTAATAGGTAGTCGGTTTTACGATCGGTCGGGATGAAACGGGACATTGAATGACTCCATTCGTGCGAAGATGGTCTAATTATGTCATGTCAATCAATATGTTACCCAAGAATAGCGAAGAAATTTCTTCGCAGGATCAATTCACAGAGGTGGCGATAGGGGCGAAAAAGTCCGACAGGCTGCTAGCTGCTCATCGATGCCGTACTTGGGGTCGATCACGCGACCGTTCTTGATGTGAATCTTCATGCCTCGATGCCCACCAGGACCAAAGGAACAGCCGGCACGCCGCGCCCCTGGCGGACTACGTTATATAGCTCGCCCTCGTAATAAGCCACGCCGGAACTCATTTGGGATTGCAGCGACTTCATCGGCAGAATTTCGATGCCCACATCGATCTGGTCGCCCACGTAAAAGGCCAGGTGCTTCACGAACAGGTCATAGGCCACGAAAGAATACTTACCGAACTGCACCTCTATTGCCACACGATCTTTTACAAAATCCGTCTGGTTGTAGCTGAAGATCGCCGCCTCGCCAGCCTCCTCGATTTCGCGTTTCTGCTCATCTGCCGGTAAGGGTAGTGTTTTTCTGATGAGCCTCGCATCTTTGGTTACCCAGTAGTTAACGCGGCTTTCATGCCATTTCTCCTGCCCTAACAGCGCTTTGAACATTCCGTTCATTTCTACAGGGCTATACAACTTCTTCCCCTGCATGCGCTTTTCCTTTGATACCTTGTTCTTGCAGGCTTCGGCATCAACTTGTTTGATAACCGACTGAAGTTCCTGCCAGAGCTCCGGCTTATGCACCAACAAGAACTCCAAGCCATTCAAGTGGGAATAGGTTTCGACAATCTTCATACTTCGTAGTCCGCCACTGCTTGGAGTAAACGCAATTGAGCATCGGTTTTGGCATCACTATCCCACGGCGACTGGGTTAATTTATTGCCCGCCGCCTGGGGGTCATATTTTGGCCGACCCATGGGGCGTACCGGCAACTTACCCGACATAGCGAGATCGATACGGTCACGCGCGATCTCCGCATAGCGTTTGACGATCTCCGCTCCTGCACCTCGACGTCCATGCCTTACCGCCGCGACCACTGCACTGCCAACACCCATGAAGGGATCCAGCACCCAATCTCCCTCGTGGGTCATCGACAATACCAACCTCTCGATCAACTCGACCGGGAATTGGCACGGATGCTCGGTTTTTTCCACATGATTACTTTTAACATTGGGGATGTCCCACACATCACCCGGATTCTTGCCCAGGGGATTGCAGGAATACTCGCCAGCCTTCGGCCCCTTGAAGTGCTTTTTCCCAGGATATTTCTGGGGCACACGGATTGGGTCGAGATTGAACACGTAATCCTTGGTGTCGCGCGTGAACCAGATGATCGTCTCGTATCGCCCGGAAAGCCGCCTAGAGCAATGCAAGCCATGCTCGAAGTGCCAGACGATACGATTGCGCATCACCAGACCCAGGTCACGGAATATCGGGTACAACACTGCATCAAGGGGCACTATCTTTCCCTTGTCCACATGATTGCCGACCTGCCAGCAGATGCTACCAGTATCCGACAATACCCGAGAACACTCCCGGATAATCTCTGCCTGCTGAGCGATATAAGTATCCAAATCCAGTTTGCGCTCATACTCCTTGCCAATGTTGTAGGGTGGCGAAGTGACAACGAGCTGGATCGCTTTGTCAGGAATCTCCCTCAGTAGATCGAGACAATTTCCCGAAAATGCCACCGCAACGGCGTTAACCGAGAAATGGTCCGACACGCGGGATTGAGTACTGCCCGATGCCGTGCCGCTTTTTTGAATTTGCTTCTGTTTCATTTCAGTTACCTAATGATATGATCGGCGGAACTCCTGATGTCGCCGGGCTGAATGAATGGATACGTTCCACCATAGAGGTGCTCGGCATAGCGTGGATGGTATCGCTAAACTTCAAAGCTTTGAGCTTTTTCTGGTGATTATCATAAAGCGAAAGCTCATCACATGTCTTTGCAACTCCTGCCGATCCAGGCTGCCCGGGTCAGATGCTCGCGCAGCACCCGCGTGGCGCAGGTGGAGTTCACCCAGTAGCCCACCGAGATGATGGCGTCGAGGTTGTAGTACTCGACTTGGTAGGTCTTGCCATCGATGGCAGTTGTTGCATTTTTTGCAACAGTTGCCTCCCAGTCCAACTCGCCACTGGCGAAGATGCCGCACAGGTGGCGGGAAATCACCGACTTATCACGCCCGAACAGCTCGGCCAACTGCTGTAGGCTCAACCAGATGTTTTCTCGCTCAATGCGCATCTCGACCCGCGCTTCCGCGCTGTCGTAGATGATGATTTCGGCGGTGGGCTTCATTGGCTTCTCCCTGTGAAATGGATGGTCGATAAGGCATCCTCCAAGATAAACGCATCGTCATGGCTCATACCACGATGCGCTCCAGAAAGGTTTCGGCGTCCTTTACCCGCAGCTCGCCGGAGATGAGCTTGGGGAGCAGGGTGTCACCCAGGGCGGCGAGGGTGCGGGACTCGGGCTCTATCGCTGCAATCCGCTCCGCGAACCTAGTATCAAATGAGTAGAAGGCGTCTTGGACATCACGTGGAGGTACCACAACCCTAAGCAGACTCAGACCCTGCGACGACACAGATTGCCCTTCCCGGGAACTCGCAGATACTGCCATATAGAAGTAGGCCGCCTTGATTCGCATGAGTCTCTCAAGGAAGTCAGAGCAAAGTATCTCCTCTCGCACTTTGAAGACCTTGTACGCCGAGCTGACGCTCCCGAGTGCGTCGCTCATCAAACCGAAGTTCAGCACTCTGCGGCTCAAGCCGAACACCAAATAGCCCCTCCGAATCAGCTTGTTCTTCGCAGATGAGACAGCCAACGTCTTATTGAACCGCTCCGCGCGCAATTGAAGACTCGGTAGTACCAATTATTTATTTAAAATCAACAATTTACATAGAAAGAGAAAACCAGCCTTTATTAATTTCTCTTTCGAGTCAACAAATAGTCAACAGTTAATTCTCAATCTAATACCTCTTATAAATCTATCGCTATCCACTT
>JACXUE010000175.1 GCA_014764075.1 Sulfuricurvum sp. | reverse complement strand
ATCTCTTCGTAGGTGAATCGGCGGTGGGAGTGGATGATCGACTCGTACAACTCGAACGAATCCATCTCGTAGGTTACGGGATCGATGTGCATCTCAAACGTGTAGGCGAGGCGGTCGACGTTTTCTTGAAGCGAACAGAGGGTTTCGCTGAGTTCTCGGGGGAGCATCGGGATGGAGCGGTGCGGCAGATAGATTGAGAAACTGCGGTAAATTGCCTCGGCGTCGATCGCACCAAACGGGTGGACGTATTCGCTTACATCGGCAATGGCGACGTAGAGGGTGGAGGTTTCTGCGATGTAGCAGATCGCATCGTCGTAGTCTTTGGCGGTGACGGGATCGATCGTACAAAAAGGGAGGTGACGAAGATCACGGCGAGAGGGGTACTGCGAGGCATCGACCTCTTTGGGAAACTCTCGTGCCATCGCTAACACGTCATCTTCGAACGCATCGTGTTTGTTGTAGAGGGCGAGGATGATTTTCTCATCAACTTTCGGGTCACTGAGGTTTCCGAGGTATGCGGCGATCGTTTGGCTTTGGTTGTTGATCTGATAGAGCGATCCCTCGGCTATTTCGGGAAGATCATTGATCGCAAATCCTGCGGGGTGATCGGTGCGGATGTCGTACAGTCCTAAATGACCGTTTTTGGAACTCACAACGGCGACACTGTAGGTTTCGCTTCGTCCGGCAATCATGACGACTTTTGCCTGCGGTCCACCGCGCCGTCCCAAAAGGCGCTGAGCGATGACTAAATCACCGCTTTTCGCCCCCATCAGGTTATTGGTCTCGATAAAGTGGTCGCGAATGCTCTCACCTAGGGTCTGGAGATAGGCACCGCTTTCAGACGCTAACGAGATGATCCCCGCACGATACTGAGAGGCAAACTGGTATTTGCCCTCCGCATGGGTGAGGAGTTTCATACCGAACCATTGCTGTACGTTTTCACGTTCAGACTCGGCAATATCTTGGTCGTACAGACCGTGAGTGAGACGAATGAGGAGTGATTTCATAAAGTTATTATAGTCAATAAAAACTTCTATGATAGAATAACTTCTCTAATTTTACAAAGGAACCACAGTTATGACATACGAAGCGATTTTAAATCAACTCGGGTATACTCCAAACGAGGCACTTGCCTATCAGCTTTCACGGATCGAGAAAAATACGTTAGGGTATGAGAAAATCATCAAACATATTTTGGATTTGCATGAAGCGTTGAAAACGGATGAATCGTATGTGGCAATGTCGAACAGTAACGACTATTTCAAAATTAAAATCGATGCGACAAGTGAGATTAGTTCAAGTGACGCAATGGAAAAAATCAACCATTTTGCGGACAAATACAAAGTAAGTCTCCAAAAAGTAGACGGAAAACCGACCTATTATATCCTCGGATTTGCGGCATAAATGACGAAAGAACCGATGACTCCGCGAGGGTACGACGAACTTGTACGGGAGTTTAAATTTCTCAAAGATATCGAAAAACCCCGTGTCAATCAGGAAAAACAGCGTGCCGCAGAGCTGGGGGATCGAAGCGAAAACGCCGAATATCATGCGGCAAAAGAGAAGCTCCGTCACATCGATAGGCGGCTGTTTTATATCAACTCGATGATCGAAAAAGCGCAAATCATCGATCCTTCGGTTCTCGATCACTCCCGCGTCCATTTCGGTTCGACGGTTGAGATATGTGACGTTGTCACCAATGAAGAGTTTTGCTATACGATTTGCGGAACGTTGGAAAGTGAACCTGAAAATGGTCTGATTTCGGTGCATTCGCCATTGGCACGTGCACTTCTTGGGAAAGAAGAGGGTGATGAGGTGAATGTTTCTCTCCCAGCCGGACGGAAGATCTATGAAGTCGTCTCCATTTGCTGCGAGGATCTTTTCAGTCTCAAAAAAAATATCCGTACCGAAAAAGAGTACGGATTTGAATGACTATAGTGACTATTTGATCTGGATCTTTTTAGAGACTTTTTTCCCCGTTTTGGGAACTGTGATTTTCAGTACGCCGTTGGTAGATGTGGCACTGATCGTTTCAAGGTTGGCATCATCAGGAAGGGTAAAGCTTTGATAGTATTGCCGATACGATTTTTTCGACCCCTCTTTGCTCTCCGATTCTTCTTTTCGCTCTCCCGACACGATCAACCGATTCCCCGATGTTTCGATGGAGATATCTTTTTTATCCATCCCCGGCAGATCGATACTGATGAGGTATGCTTTGTTGTTCTCTTTCATCGAGGATGCGCTGTAGGAACTAATCATACGAGGAGAGGAGCGTTCAAAAAAACGTTCAAATTCGTCCATGTTCCAAAACGCGCACCGTTCATAACACGGTTTTTCCGGTTTGGATTGAGGAGACGATACGGCTGCTGTTGCGAGGAGTGGAACAGTACTGAGTAAAACTAAAACAGATTTTGAAAGCGTCATTGAATAACCTCCAAAGAAATAATTTTAGGGTGTAAATGTAAGATCATTTTGTAAATGAACAGCAAATTAAGGGGGCGTTTTTAAACCCTTTGGTATAATCGCGTCAAAATATATTTTTACTCAAGGAAACTGTCGTGAGCACTCCTCTACCTGACATCGAAAAAGTCCTCAAACAACATAAGCTTTCACTCGGAGATTATGATCATATCAAGCAAATCCTCGGACGTGAACCGAATCTTGTCGAGATTGGGATTTTTTCGGCGATGTGGAGTGAACACTGCAGTTACAAATCGTCCAAAAAACATTTGAGCGGTTTCCCGACCAAAGCGCCGTGGGTGATTCAAGGACCGGGTGAAAATGCGGGGGTCATCGATATCGGCGGCGGATACGCGGCGGTTTTCAAAATGGAGAGCCATAATCATCCAAGTTTCATCGAACCTTACCAAGGGGCGGCGACGGGAGTCGGCGGGATCATGCGTGACGTATTCACCATGGGTGCCCGCCCGATTGCCAATCTTAATGCACTCCGTTTTGGTAACGTGTTAAACAACGACGATGTGAGTAAACATCAGCGGTTCCTTGTACGCGGCGTCGTATCGGGTATTGGCGGATACGGTAACTGTATGGGGGTTCCTACGATCGGAGGTGAGACAAGTTTCGATGAGTGCTACAATGGAAATATTCTCGTTAATGCCTTTACCCTCGGATTGGCAAAAAGCGACGAGATTTTCTACGGCCGTGCGGAGGGGATCGGAAATCCGGTTATCTACGTCGGTTCCAAAACAGGACGCGATGGATTGGGTGGAGCTGTCATGAGTTCAGATAGCTTTACTGAAGCCTCTAAAAGTCTCCGTCCGACCGTACAGGTTGGGGATCCGTTTACTGAAAAACTCCTCCTCGAAGCGTGTTTGGAGCTTTTCAAAACCGATTATGTTGTGGGTATTCAGGATATGGGTGCGGCAGGTTTGACTTCAAGCTCATTCGAGATGGCAGGACGTGCCGGAAGCGGGATGATCATGTATTTGGATAAAGTTCCGGCTCGCGAAGAGGGGATGATGCCGTATGAATTTATGCTCTCAGAATCACAAGAGCGGATGCTAATCTGTGCGAAAAAAGGGTCAGAACAAGCGATTATCGACATTTTCGAAAAATGGGATTTGGACTGTGCCGTTATCGGTGAAGTAACCGACACGGGTCATATGGAGTTGTTCTGGCACGGTGAAAAAGTGGCCGACGTTCCTGTCGGTCCGGTGAGCGAAGAGGCTCCGGTATTGGATCGTCCAATGTCTGAACCGAAATACCTCTCCGAGATCAAAAATGTCAAACTCTCTGATTTTGAAGCAGTTGATAACCAAGCTGCGTTTGAAAAACTGATTTCATCTATGGAAGTGGTTGATAAGGGTTGGATTTACCAGCAGTACGATTCGATGGTGCAAACCAATACGGTCAAAAAGGGTGGAGAGCTCGATGCTTCGGTAATCCGTATCAAAGAAAATGGCGTGGCTCTTGCAATGAGCGCGGATTGTAACGTCCGTTACTGTTACATCGATCCGAAAGCCGGAGCGGCGGCAGCGGTTATCGAAAGCGGGCGTAATGTTGCGATGAGCGGTGCGACTCCTAAAGCGATTACCGACTGTCTCAACTACGGTAATCCAGAAAATCCTGAAGTAATGTGGCAGTTTGCTCAGGGGTGTCTTGGGATCAAAGAGGCGTGTGC
>JACXUE010000027.1 GCA_014764075.1 Sulfuricurvum sp. | reverse complement strand
ACCGCAATACGCTGCATCCCGTAACAAATTCCGAGAACGGGGATACCAAGAGAGTAAACCCCTTGATCTACCGTATACGCATCTTCGTTATAAACCGAAGAGGGACCGCCGCTGAGGATAATTCCCTTGGGATTTTTGGCTTTGATCGTTTCGATCGAGGCACGGTAAGGGAGAATTTCGCAATAGACTTTGTCTTCTCGCAAACGGCGAGCGATCAATTGCGTATATTGGGAGCCGAAATCAAGGACGATAATACTGACGTCTTTCACGGATGAGCCTTTTTGGTGGAGATAAATAGGGAGGGCTATTTCGAATACCCTTTGCATAGCGAAAGGGTATCCTAAAGTAGATTAATTTTGATTAATAGATGCCAAGAACGATAAATTGCACATACCAAACGATGAGTGAAACAATGTAACCCACCATAACCGTCCACGCGAGCTTCATGTGGGATGCAAACGTATAGATACCGTGCATTTTACCCATAACTCCAACACCGGCAGCACTTCCGAAACTAATCAACGACCCCCCTATACCGGCGGTCAAGGTCACCAACATCCACTGAGCATGATCGATGGCTGGATTAGCCTTGAGCACCGCCGACATAACCGGAACGTTATCGACTACCGCCGAGAGCAATCCGATACCGATATTGACTATTGTCGGATCAAACATAGTATAAAGTTTCGCCGCATACGCCAAGAATCCAGTGAAGTGAAGTGCACCGACCGCTGCCAAAATCCCGAAGAAAAAGAGGAGGGTATTGTTCTCGATTTTGCTCATAGCATGAAAAATACTCACATCCTCATTGTGTTTTTTCTTCAAGAAATACATATACAACTGTAATACAGCCAGCCCAAAAAGCATCCCCCACATCGGAGGGAGGTGAAGAATCTGTTTGCCAAGAACCGCAAACGCGATGGTCAACGCACCGAAAACGATGATCATTTTTCCCCCTTTGAGGATTTCGATTTTGGCAGCCTCTTCTGGATTTCCAGCGCCGAGTGGATCAATATCGGGAACATAACGACTCAAGAGATAAGCAGTTATTGCCCAACCCAAAAATGATGCAGGAAATAAATAGAGGAAATCAACAAATACCCCTTTTTCCGCTGCCCATACCATCAATGTGGTGATATCCCCAAACGGACTCCATGCACCGCCGGCATTCGCCGCAACAACGACGTTAATCGCACCTGGAACCAAAAACTCTTTGGTTTTGTTATCAATCGTCAACAAAACGGTTGAGAGGATCAATGCCGTCGTCAAATTGTCAGCAACCGGAGAGATGAAAAACGCCAGCAATCCGGTAATCCAGAAAAGTTCGCGATAGCCATACCCTTTAGCAATGAGTTTCGCACGAAGAGCACTGAATACACCTCGTTCAATCAACGCTTCGATGTAGGTCATTGCGACAAACAAGAAAAAGAAAATCTCTGCGATCTCCAAAATCAAATGATCAATTTCATGCTCGAACGAAGTCAAATCGGCTCCGACTCCCACATAATAAAACCCGATCAAGACAAACATAAACGTTCCGGTAAAAAGTGCCGGTTTTGCCTTGTCGATATGGTATTTCTCTTCGGCAGCAATAAAATAGTAACCCACTGCAAAAATGGCCAGCAATAGCCATCCAAACGGGCTCCCTACAAAGTTTATTGCTGCATGTTCTGCAACTGCGGTTGTCATTCTTTGACTCCTTGTGTAATAAAATGGACTCCGATCGATTCGGGTCGCTCTAATGCACTTTCGACAATCGCTTTGGCACTCAAAAGACGCAATCGGAGCATTTTACCAATGGTTTGTCCCAATAACGTTTCAATCACCCTTTTGGCCTCTTCCAATCCCTCTCGTGTACGAACAATCGACACATTATGCCACATTATATGTCTTAGTTGGTCTTTTTTTGCTTTATCTCCGTCGATTTCAAGCACCTCATCACCCACTTCAAACGTTTTGTTACACGGCGAAACCCGATTTTTAACAATCGCTTGAGCCGCTTTTTGAGCAAATACGAGCCCCTCCAACAACGAGTTACTGGCCAATCGATTCGCCCCGTGAACCCCCGTCGATGCCGCTTCGCCGACACCATATAACCCTTGGATGCCAGGAACTCTCCCATCCAGATCGGTTTTTATCCCCCCGATAGCGTAATGAAACGCCGGAGAGATTGGAACCCGATCTTTGGGGAGGTTAAAGCCGATATCGTTGAGCGATTTATAGATATTTGGAAAACGCTCTTTAAAATATTCGCTTTCAAAATGTTCGCACGAAAGATAGACTTGTTTGCCCGAGCACTTTTTATAATCAAAAATAGCGCGACTCACGATATCACGAGGCGCCAGCTCCCCTCTTGGGTCATATTCAAACAAAAACCGATAGCCATTCTCATCGACGACATGCGCCCCTTCTCCTCGAAGCGCTTCGGAGAGGAGCTGTTTTCGCGCCCAGTTATTAGCGACAAACACCGTGGGGTGAAACTGCATCATCTCCATCGATTCTAAAGCTATCCCTTTCTCGATACAGATCCCGTGAATTTCCCCGCTAATAGTCGATGCATTGGTGTGATATTCATAAAGCGATCCGACACCGCCACTGGCGATCACCACGTTTTCGGCAAGTATGATACGCCGTCTCCCCTCACTCATCACCTCCACACCACAACACTGAGCGTTCTCGATCAGCAAATCGACAACGGTTGCATGACTGAGCATCGGATGGGGATTTTGGTTGAGAAGAAAAAAATGGAGATACCTCCCCGTCGCATCCCCTCCGGCATGGAGGATCCGACTTCGAGAATGGGCAGCCTCTTTGGTGTAGAGGAGTCTCCCCTCTTCGTCTTTGTCAAAAAAAAATCCCCGTTCGATCAAATCACGAATCACCGTTTGGGAGTTTTCACTCAATACCCGTACCGCCTGTGCGTTACACATCCCCGCACCCGCATCGAGAGTGTCTTGAATATGGGAGGGAATATCAGCATCATCAAATGCCGTTGTCACGCCACCCTGAGCGTAATAGGTGTTACATTCCCATGGGTTTGACTTGTTAATGATTAACACTTTTAAATTTTTAGGCAACCCGATAGCGGTATAGAGTCCTGCTACCCCCGAGCCGATTATAACAACATCATAACGCAACAGACGATCCCTTTTGTGGAGCAGGCTTTTCGTAATACGGGGGTGCTTTGTAGCCGCATCCGCTCAAAAGGATGACGATGACGCCCATAATTCCCAATGTCATTATTTTCGACATTACCTCCCCCTTATATCTTTCATTACGGATGTTATAATAGCAACCATAAATTATTTATTAAGAGTTTAGCGATGATAGAGCAAATCCGCTCTCTTCCCCACCAAGCGGGAATTTACCAATATTTAGATGCGAATGGACGAATTCTTTACATTGGAAAAGCGAAAAATCTCTCCAAACGGGTCAAAAGTTATTTCAATCTCACCCCGACCCTATCCCCCAAAAAGACCCTCTCTCTCCGGATCCAAAAAATGCTCTCGGAGACGGCAGGACTTCACTATATCATCGTAGAAAACGAACACGATGCTCTGATCTTGGAAAACTCACTGATCAAACAACTCAAACCCAAATACAACATTCTCCTTCGAGATGATAAAACCTACCCTTATCTTTACGTTGATATGGAGGAAAAATACCCACGATTTGAGCTCACCCGCAAAATCATCAAGGGCAAAGGGATCCGCTATTTCGGCCCCTTTTCGGTCGGCGCTCGCGATATTTTGGACTCTTTGTATGAGTTACTCAAACTGGTGCAAAAAAGAAGTTGTCTAAAAGGGAAAAAAAGGTGTCTTTTTTACCAAACAGCGCAGTGTTTGGCCCCCTGCGAGTTCCCTATACCACGAGAGGATTACCTACCGATGGTGATGCAAGGGGTCGAATGGATTCATAATAAAAAAAAGCTCATCAAAGAGCTGGAATCGAAAATGCAAACCTATGCCCAAGCGATGCGTTTTGAAGAGGCTCTTGTTCTTCGCGATCGAATCGAGCGGATCTCCAAAAGTGAGTTAAATTCCCAAATCGATCTTGCTTCAACCGATAATTACGACGTATTTGCTATTGCTCACAATGAATCGCGCGGCTGCATCATCCGTCTTTTTATTCGAGAGGGGCGTCTGGTCTCCACGAGTCACGATTTTATCACCATTACCCCCTATTTTTCACTCGATGAAGCGTATGAGCGAACTCTGATGAGTTTTTACGGCAACGAAAAGCCACCGATCATCGCCCCGATTTTAACAGCCCACCCGTTTGAATCGAGCGGATGGGTACAAGAGCATCTCACCACACTTTTTGAGAAAAAAGCCCACCTTGACACCCCGCAAAAAGGTTCCAAAAAAGAGGTGATCGATTTGGCACTGACCAATGCTTACGAACTCCTTCGCGCTCCCCAGCCGAATGAAAACACCCTCCTCTCTTCAATCCAAGAACTTTTTGCTCTATCGGTACTTCCCGAGCGGATCGAAACATTCGACAACTCCCATCATGGCGGAGCAGCCACCGTCGGAGCGATGATTGTCTACGATCAAGGGAATTTCGACAAAAAAGGGTACAGGACGTTTCACCTCCACGAGAGGGACGAATATTCTCAAATGAGGGAGATGCTGAGCCGCCGAATCGAGGGATTTGAGTCCAATCCACCCCCCGATCTTTGGGTACTTGATGGGGGAGAGACACTGAGAAATCTAGCCCATGATTTACTCGCATCTCACGGGATCCATCTTGATGTTATCGCTATCAGCAAAGAAAAAATCGATGCCAAAGCGCATAGGGCAAAAGGTTCAGCGCGAGACATTATTCACACGCACGAACAGACATTGCGACTGGAGAGCAGCGACAAACGGCTCCAATTTATCCAAAAACTGCGCGATGAAGCGCATCGCAGTGCGATTACGTTTCATAAAAAAACAAAACTCAAACATGATCAGGAATCCAAACTACTAAAAATCAGAGGTATTTCACAGCCAAAAATCCAAAAATTGATCGACTATTTCGGCACCTTTGAAGCGATTGCTACAAGCGATTTCAAGACACTTAGCGATCTTGTCGGGACAAAAGATGCCAAAAGTATCCAAAATGGTTACAAACCCGATGCGCCTAAGTAATCTTTTATGGAGTTTATGCCATATTCCACCAATCATGTTTTCAGCAGTTGTTTAGCTAAAAGGTCGAATCTTATGAAACATCCGATTCCCATTGATGAAGAGTATCACTTTGAAGGGCGTGCTATTGTCAGCGAAACCGATATACACGGAATCATTACATTCGCAAACCGAAAGTTTTGTGAAATCTCCGGTTATACGGTCGATGAACTTTTAGGACAACCGCATAACATTATCCGCCACCCCGATATGCCCAAAGCAGCCTTTGCCCAAATGTGGAAGACGATCCAGTCAGGTGCTCTATGGCGCGGATTGGTCAAAAATCTCCGTAAAGACGGTCGTTATTATTGGGTAGAGACCGAAATATCCCCTTTTTATGACGAACACAGTAAACTCAAAGGGTACATTGCGGCACGTAAACCGGCATCACGTAAAAATGTCGAAGAGACCGCCGCGCTGTATCACAAAATGTTAGAACAAGAACAATAGGGGGGATGCGTGCTATTTTATAACCATAAATACGAATTCATCGGTATCGACGAAGATGGACTGAAGCTTTTAAATTACGCCACCTTAGATGATCTGCTCAGCGTATGCGGAGACGTTGCCGATCTGTTTGCCAAAGAGCCGGGATATATACATAATTTCAAAAGTTTCAAATGGATCGACTTTTTACTTCATGCCGATTCGGATGCCCGTTCCGCAATCGTACATGCACGGGGAAGAACTTTTTCATGTACGTTGAACGTTCATAGCCTCTATTTATGTTCAAATCCGGATCAAAATGGCTATATGATCGATATGACCCATATTCAGACCATTAGCGGAGACGAGGCAAAGCCTCACACCATCACCCCAAAAGTTCAATCTACTATCAAACCGGCAATCACAAAGACGCCACCTATCGAGAAATCTCTCAATGTCCTCCCCGACTACACTCATATTACCCCTACAACATTGAGCGAACCCAATACATTGGATATCCCTTCATTCAGCGATAGCGAATTTGAAACGGCGCATGAAGATGCAGAAGATTTATATGCAAAGCTTTCTCTCCCGCTTGGTAAAGAGGAGCCAATTGAACCTGCGGGCTCCGTTGTTCAAGAACCGAACCTCCCTCCAAAAGTTGAACGCCCCATGCTTGGAGACGTTTATTACAGTAGTGCGGAAAAAGAGTTTTTAACCCATCTCAAAGTAGACAAGTCGTATCGATTCGATCCGAATGTCGCAGCTCACGAACTAGGATTGCCAGTTGATTTGATTTTGGAGTTTATCGGGGACTTCATCCAGCAATCGTACGAATTCAAAGAAGAACTTTTTGAAGCCACCCTCAAAGGGGATTTAAACAATGTCAAAATTCTCTCCCATAAGCTCAAGGGTGTAGCGGCGAACCTTCGTATCGAAGATGCATTTGAAACCCTCAGTATTATTAATACTTCTAGTGACACCGTCGAAATTGAGGCAAATCTCAAATATTTCTACACTATCATCGCAAAACTTGAGGGGAAAGAGACCGTTTCCGTCGAATCAACACCTTCTGCGGCACCGGTATCTCAATTTGATAAGACACCGATTTCACAACCGATCTCTTTGGACGATGATATTTATGCCTTTGCACTCAAGGAGGATGAAACACCGATTGCCAAAGAGCATAGCTACTTTGAACCTCCAATGGATGAGCCATCTTATGAACTTACCGCAACGACAGAATCGATCCTTGAAACCACAGAGGAGATCGTTGAACTTCTACCGGAAAATACAAAGGTTCCCAAACCTGCGACAGCCCTTCACTACGACAAATTAAAAATTTCGGGTGAATTAGGCATCGAAAAGAGCTTTCTTGATGAACTGATCGATGAGTACAAGCGGGATGCCTCAATCGTTGCTCAAGATATTGGTGCTGCAATCGGGGCATTTGATACCCATGCGTGGAAAAAACATGCAATACATCTCAAAGGGATTAGTGACAATTTACGTTTGAACGAAATTTCCGAAGAGTTGGCTATTCTGTCCAAAACAAATGATGCTCAAGAAGCGAATCAAGCGTCCAAATGTCTTAACGCTTTTCTTGAACAATTATAAAATGAAAGATACAAAGGAGATCGTATGCAACTAGGACTTAGAAATCGGCTTCGCCTTATCAGTCTTTTACCAATTCTGATTCTTTTTATCCTTGCTAGCTACTACGTTTACAATGCGTATAAAAGTTATCAAGGAGCAAAACAACTTCAAGTCCGTCTTGAGGGCAATAAACAACTCAACGACTTGATCAACAACCTCTCTCGTGAACGCGGCATGACGGTTATGTATATGGGCAATGCCTCGGCTGCCACTTTAAAATCTCTTCATGCTCAACGCATTATCGTCGATCAAAAAATTTCATCCTACCGACAACACCTCGCAGCATTGCAAAGTGTTGGTGGTGCAGAGGCTGCAAAAGCTAAAACACTTTCCGATGTAATCATCAAAATTCAAAATGATATCAAAGCGTCTCGACCTTTAGTTGATAACGGAACTGCCAATTTTGATAAAACTTTTACAGAGTTATATAGCAAGTCGGGAGAAACCCTTATCAACCAATTGGGCGACCTTGCAACGTTGCAATTCGACGAAGAGGTTAACTCACTCTCAAGCAGCTACCTCTCATTGGTACGTGCAAACGAATTCAGCAGTATCGAACGGGATTATATCACCTACGTTCTTGCCCGTGCGACCCCCCTTACCGAAGAGGAGCTAAACCGTTGGATCTCCCTAATCGCCAAGGCCGATGCCTTTAATCTTGAAGGGATCAACAATAAACCAATTCAAACTGCCCTCAAAGCATCGCTTTACAGCGAAGACAATAGCGAGCTTTATCTCGACATCACGTCTGAGCGTACCGAAATTCTCCAAGCAGCGACTACCGGTGCGTATGAGACCCAATCGGGCGTTTGGTTTGCGATGATCTCCGAAAAGATCGATGCGATCAACGAAGCTGAAAAAGTTTTGATCGATGCGATGGACAAACGCGCGATCGTTGTTCAAGATCAAGCGGTTCAGATTCTTATTATTGCGATCGGAACATGGATCTTGGGTGTTTTGATTGCCGTACTGGGATACCTCTTCTCAGCAGAGATTACCACAAACATTAAAAACCTCGAATCGGTTCTTAAACGGGTTGCCCAAGATACCCACGATAACGAAGCCGAAGCACTCAGCCATACGATAAACCTCGATACAGCCGCCGGAACGGCACAAGCGTATGCATTGCTAGAGCGCATCATTGAGCAAACACTCACCGATAAACAATACGCAATGGAGGCCTCCGAAGCCAAATCGATGTTCTTGGCAAACATGTCTCATGAGATTCGTACTCCATTGAACGGTATCGTCGGATTTACCGAACTTCTCAAAGATACCGAGTTGCACGATGAACAGCGTGAATTTATCGATATTATCGAAAAAAGTTCGGAAAACCTTCTCGAGATTATCAACAACATCCTTGACCTCTCCAAAATTGAAAGCAATAAACTCGAAATCGAAGAGATCGTATTCAATCCGCTGGATGAGTTTGAGAGTGCCGTCGAAGTCTACGGCGTCCGTGCCTCCGAGAAACATATCGATCTTGCATGTTTTGTTGATCCTAGCCTCGAGCGACCGATCAAAGGTGATCCAACCAAAATCAAAGAGGTTATCATCAATTTGCTCTCCAACGCGGTCAAATTCACCAATAGCGGGGGAGCAATCAGTGTCGATATCCGTCGTGTCGAATGTGATACGCTCAACCGCGCCCGTATTCGCTTTGAAGTTAAAGACAACGGCATCGGTGTTACCAGCGAACAAAAATCACGCATTTTCGAAGCGTTCTCGCAAGCAGATACGTCAATTACCCGTAAATACGGTGGAACCGGTCTTGGTCTTACCATTTCGAGCCGCTTCGTAGAGCTCATGGGCTCACGTCTCGATCTTGAGAGTGAACCTGGCAATGGAACAACATTCTTTTTTACACTAGAATTTGAAGAGATCGAAACTCTCAACGAGCCTCTCAAAGGTTCATTCTCAAACATCAATGCCGTGATTCTAGAGAGCCATTCGAAGAAAAAACTTCAGAATACATACCTTAAAGAGTATTTAGATTATTTCGGAGTAAGCTATACCACATTCCACGAAATTGACGAACTCAAAATGCTTGAGCGTCAAGTCAATTACGACCTTCTTTTGGTTGATAACGACTATTGTAGCGATGATGATCTACTCACCTACGCTACCTCTCAGGAGCAGTTGGTCCTGATCACCAAATCGTACTACATGAAAAAAATCGACTCAATGGGGATCGATATTTTCAAAGTTCTTTACGAGCCGCTTAACAGTTCTAAAATCCGATCTACGTTGGATGCCTACGATGCTGAAGCGTTTAACAATCGTAAACAAAAAGCGTCGCGTCGCAAAAAATTCGACGAAAAAAATTCACGCTTCGCCGCAACCGCATTGGTTGCCGAAGACAATATCATTAACCAAAAGCTGATCCGTCGTACCCTCGAGGATCTCGGATTGGAAATTACCATCGCCAACAATGGTCTAGAAGCGTTCGAAAAACGGAAAAACGGAAATTTTGACATCATCTTTATGGATATCCAAATGCCCATACTTGACGGAATTGAAGCTACCCAAGAGATTTTGGATTTCGAAGAGGATTATGGACACAATCACATCCCGATTATCGCATTGACCGCAAATGCTCTCAAAGGAGACCGTGAACGTTTTATGTCCGCAGGAATGGATGAATATACCACCAAACCGTTGGTACGTAGCGAGATCATCTCGTTGCTGAACAATTTCCTCTCGCACAAAATTGTCGATATCAAATCGGTTCCAAAATCCATCCGTGACATTACTGATGACGATGATACACAATCGGTCGACGACGAATTGGTTGCAAATGTGCCTCCACTAGAAGCACTCGATGAAACACCTTTGCAAGAGAACGATGTCGATAACATTAAAGAAGCGTCGGCTACCGCCCAAGAGCCTCTATTTACCGATGATATCCCTGTTGATGACATTCCTGTTATGAAGAGCGAACCTACGGAAACACCGATTTTCGTAGAAACAGCCGACAATGAAGAACCTCTGCTCAAAGAGGACAAATCGCTATTCGATGCCGATATTCTGATTGCTAAACAAAATACGTTAGAGCTAAAACTATTTGGTCGAATATTTGATGATCTTGGCTATACCTACCAAAGCGTTAACAATGCCGATGATCTTGCCGACGCATTACAATACAAACGGTATAAATTGGCGCTATTTGATAAAACTCTACCGGGACTGAATCTCAAGAACCTCTATGATATAATCCATTCACAAAACAGTGAGATATCATTAGTGATGTTGATCGATCCTAGCAGCAAACAAGAAGATGAAGATGCGATGTTTGTTCATGAAATCATCAAAAACGTTATAAACAGAGACCTCTTACGTCTTGTTATTGAAAAGTTTATTTAATAATTGAGGAGAACTCTTATGAGTGATAAAAAACTGAAAGTACTTGCAGTTGATGATGATATGATCAATCTCAAGCTCCTCAAAACCATGTTGATGAAAGCCCCAAACGTTGCTCAAGTCATCGAAGCAAAAAATGGCGCTGACGCTATTGGCGTCCTCAAAGCGCATGATGATATCGACATCATCCTCCTCGATATCATCATGCCGGTGATGGGGGGGATCGAGATGCTCAAGGTGATCCGCGCCGACGAATCACTCACGAGACCAAAAAGGGGGAAGCGTTAGAGTGCGGCGCTAACGGCTTTTTGATGAAACCGGTCCGTGAAAAAGATGTCGTTTCTAAAATTGCGCAACTTGTACTTTAAACCAAGTTTGTGGTGAGATAGGTATATCGAACCACGAACACTCTTACTTACAGCTTCTGCCATGTACGTTTATGAATACGTATAGGTTCTGTTGAAAGCTTTGCCGAGCTTTTGGTTGTAACACTCGTATCGATTAAAACCATTGTTGTACTACCTGTGTTTTGTGCCAAAACTCGACTAGTGCATCCTGGAGCAGTATTTTCATAGGAGTATGACAGTATAACATTTATATCATACATAGAATTACCACTAGAATCATTTACCGTTATATTCAAATCATTCAAACATTGTCCGGCTGATGTATTGATGTCTTGAATATTCATAAGGGCATATTCTGAAGCACTTTCCGCTAGTAATTCTGCTTGGATTCTCAAGTAGTTGTCAGTTGAAGATTTTACACCCAGTGATGCATTTTGCATTAGCAATGTGCCCCCCATTGCAACCATCACAACAACAAAAATAGCCATAATCATAGCAAAGCCATTTTTCTGTCTAATAGCGGACATAAACCATCCTTTCACGACAAATTTGATACTCGTTTGTAGCCGTAGTATTCGCATCCTTAAGATTCTCGTCCAAACCAAACATACACAATTTCAGCCGATATATATTTCCTTTTGTAGAATTCATACTTGTATTTGATACATCATAATCTACTGTAAAATGTGCTACGTTCTTAGCTAAAACATGACCTCCGCTGGCTGTATAATTTTCACCCTTCCACGGTTGAAAATTTGTATACATCACAAAATCTCCATCATAGGCTCGAAATGCGTACCCTGTACGTAACAAATACTTGTTATTTGTACTATCACTGGGAGTATTTTGTAATGTTAAGCTGGTACCATCGGCAGGAGGAGAAGAAGGTATCTCATTATAACGTGATGATGTTGAACTCCCCCATTCAAAATCATTACACACACCTAGATTGGCTGCTGATGTAGATCCAAAATCATATATGGCAGAGTTAGTCAACGCTTCCTGATCATTAGCCTTGGAATAATTTGCATCCAAAGCAATAATCCCTGTTGAGTTGACCACAACATTTGGTGTCCATGTAGGACGCCAACGACTTCCATCCCAATATCCCATTAAACCTTGATGATCTACAGCAATAAAAGCAAATGTATATTCATCATTTAAACTATCATCTTTTGGCGGACCATCACATGTACTTCCACTTGGAGCGATATTTTTATCTAATCTTACAACCGAAGCCGCTATTCCGTATTCAAAATATTTTGCAATTTGTTCTAAAACATGATCTGCTTCTGCAGCCCTTTGAGAATATAGATTTGTACGATAAATACCATCATAATATTGACGAATTGCTTCAATACCCAATCCACCGACAATGCCGAGTACAACTATAACAAATAGTAATTCGATCATGGTAAACCCATATCGAAATGTATGCTTAATGTTCATAAATTACTGTTTCCCGACATTAGATTTAAAAAAGGTTAAGGTCATATCGATATTACGAGTACTATCTTCAGTCCGAACAACAACTTCTTTAAGATGGGTAGGACCTGTTGTGAATCCAGCACTCATATTCGATGATGAACCGAGTGTCCAAGTAGCGGTCCCCGTCGTACCGGTTAAAACCATATCAGAATTTGCGTATCCTACCCGATAAGCTACGGGAACATCATAATTGCCAGTCGATGTTGAAACTGTCATATTATAATCTTTGTTATTTAACTGTTCTATCCCTTGCGTTAAATTCAAATTACCTGTTGAAGGGATAGTTGAAGGGGTAGTAGTATTAACTTCACATTGCATCTTGGAATCAGGATTTCTACGTCTCAAAATACCTCCATCATTCCAACATTCATTACTGATCTGCAACACCTTATACTGAGCATCTGATGCATTGGTATCATCACTATAATTTTGATCCCAACGTGCTTTTGAAACTTTTACAATCTCTTCAATCATCCGTTTAAGGACATCTTCATCAATTATCATCCCTTTGGCACTTACATCTGCAATACTCATCATAGAGGGTATAGTTAGTACACTAATAGCAATAATAACAATAGCGAAAATTAATTCGATCATTGCTATACCTAAATGTTGTTTCATCTGAACACCCTAATTATTGTAAAGCTGGCGAATAATCATAAGTTACACCGGTTGGAGCCGATGTGGATTTATTTGCTTTATCACTTTTTAAATCATCACTGGTCGAACTACCGGCACGACCGACAGCTGGAGCAACAGTGATATTAAAACACGGGTGGGTTTGGCAATCGAGATTGGTCGGCGATGGATCGGCATAATCGAGCGCATTTACCCCATACCATAACCATGGATCGGTATTGATGTGTGCTTTTGCGCTATAAGGTGGAATCTGGGGATTAAACCCATACGACTCGACTCCGTTCGTAACTACTGAATCCCTCTTGAAACTTTGAGGTGAATTTGCCACCTCCAATACCGTTACATTTGCATCGCCGTCATAGTTACCCACAAGATCGCTATGCAATCTGTTTACATACCATTGTGCCCCATTTCGACTTGGAGCAAGGGCAGTTCCATTGATCATCGTTGTATTGTATACCTCATACCATCCGTTAACGGTAAATGAATTTTTACCAAATATTCGAACATCACGCGGTATATAACGTCCATAAACAAAGGTGACATTTTGATCAGCAGTAGCTACCCGTTTTCCACTGATAATTCGCATACCAATAGGAGCAGAACCTGTATATACGGAGCTGACACTCATATTAGTCTCATTACCATCAACTCTGAATGGATCAACAGGTGTATTTTGTGACTTGTTAAAATTAAATCTAAGCATCAAGGAAGTGTTGCTTTCATTCCATCCTATATGCTTACTTCCGTTTGCATCACCGCCTGTACCAAATCCAACAGCTAGAGTTGTGATCTTCGTTGTATTTGCCTCACCATTGATAGTATCAAATACACTCGGAGTAATAGAGACAGTGTTTTCCCATGCGCCTTGTCTAAAGTTTTTGGTGATTGAGCCTTGTTTATTCTGAGCTCTTACATTAATATCGAAGCGACCTGACATCATTTTTAAGATTGTCTCATTATCCCCTACTCGACCCATATAGGTAAAAGTCCCTGGGTTACCGTTGTTATTGCTCAGGCTCAAACTAGAGATATTAAAGTCTGATGGAATAAAGGTCGTATTGGTTTCTCCACAAACATAGGTTCCATTACAGTTTTGAGCAGTATCGTCATCGTCGATTGCACTCCAAATTTTATCAATCACTTGAAGTGATACTTTACCCACATCTGAAAAATTGATTGGGATTACTTTATTTGTTGCAACTCCACTTTTGACAGAAACTCCATTACTTATATTAAAATCATCTGTTCCGATGGAAAAAACCCCAACCAATCCTCCACTTGTATCTAGAATGTTATTCGGAAAATATCGAGCACTGGTATTGAGTTCCAAAACATTACGCGCATTACTGATATTATAATCGTTTGTAACACTACCGCTAAACGTCAATGCATTCAACGTCACATTATAATCTTCCCCCGATGTCAACAAATCAGGCCAATGTGACGAAGATGACGTTATTGTAAATTTATCTGGACGAATGGCAAAGGCATCAGACGAACAACCTTTGGTCGCCAAGGCATCCAAGGTACATTGATAACACCCATAATCATGAGCATAATCACCTGTCCCGACTCCATGGTTTTTCGGTTCACAAGGGGCTCCGTTTAAAATACCTCTACAGCGAGCCACCGCCTCTGCACCAAAAGCCTTTTCATACTGTGTTTCGCTGTTAACACATTGAGGCATCCCA
>JACXUE010000174.1 GCA_014764075.1 Sulfuricurvum sp. | reverse complement strand
GCGGCTGCATCTGCAGACGTTGCAAACCAAACTTTGAAAGCGTACTCAATGATCGCTGCGGGTGTTGGTCTTGGTCTTGCTGCTCTTGGTGGAGCTATCGGTATGGGTAGCACTGCTGCTGCAACTATCGCTGGTACAGCTCGTAACCCGGGTCTTGGCGGTAAATTGATGACTACTATGTTCATCGCTCTTGCGATGATCGAAGCACAAGTTATCTATACGCTTGTTATCGCTTTGATCGCTCTTTACGCTAACCCATACTTGGCTGGGTAAGGTTCAAACCTTCCCTCTCTCAGCTTCGGCTGAGGAGTTTCTTTTTTTTATGCGATCGTGGTGGAATTGGTAGACACGCTATCTTGAGGGGGTAGTGCCAACAGGTGTGCGAGTTCGAGTCTCGCCGATCGCACCATATTTCTTCACTATTTATTTAAAATCCTAATTTTTTACTGTACAATCTTATGAGTTCTAGGATCTGCTGTATTATTCTCTGATTTGATATGCCACAAAAATGACTCAATCGGTATGGAATTGAGGGTTGTGGAACTAGATATTTGAGATTGAGCTATCTAAAACCCATTCGGTTCCAAAACGATCAATCGCTTTTATGTGGTTGTCAGCAAGCACAGGGATATCTGTATGCTAGAGTGTTAAGTGATGGGAAATTTGTTTAATTTTTGAAGTATAATGAGGCATCTCATTTCAAGGATAACTAATGGCCTATATTACACAACTAAAACATTTGATACAAAACGAACTGATTCCCGATGTCGAAGATCATATCGACGATATTTTTGAATCGATCGCTTCTCAAAATGACGCGTCACCTCAAGAGCGTGCACAGCTCGAAGATATGCAAGCGCTTCGGGATGAATACAAAGAGCTACTTGGAGAGATTAATAGTGGCCAAATCGACGAAGAGGAGGCAGAACAACTCTATACCGAACTCACCTCTATGAGAGAGGGTGAAGAGGACGAAGACGATCTTTATTATGACGAGGATGAAGACGAGGACGAAGACGATTATGATGAGTTTGATATTGATGATGAAGACGATCAATATTAATGGCTTCGTTTGTACTGCTTGATACCGAGACAACGGGTGCAGGTCAAGAGGATCGGATTATCCAGCTAGGGTATATGGTTCTTGATGGCAAAAGAGTGGATGTCTATAATGATTTGTGTTTTGCTCCGCTCCCCATCAGTTACGAAGCGATGGAGGTTCACGGTATTACCCCCGAGATGATCGAGGGGAGAGCGCCGTGCGTCGAGACGACAGCGTTTAAAACGCTGTGTGAACTCAATACTCCCGAGAATGTATTGATCATCCATAATGCCCCGTTTGACTTGGGGATGCTCGCCAAAGAAAATTTTACCTCACAGATGAGACTGATCGATACGCTCAGATGCGCACGCCATCTCTTTGAAGATGAGGAAGCTTATCGGTTGCAGTATTTTCGCTATCGTCTAGGGCTCTATAAAATTGAGCAAGCCGAGGCTGAGGCACTTGGGATCGAGGTCAAAGCACACGATGCGATCGGCGACGTTTTAGTGCTCAAACTGTTTCTCACCGAATTGCGTAAACGGTTGCAAGAGCGCTTTGAGGGGGTCAATCCGATTGATAAGATGGTGGAATTGACTCAAACTCCGGTGTTCTATACACGACCACTGAAATTTGGCAAATACAAAGGGAAAACCCTTCGCGAAATTGCCCAAAGCGACAAAGGGTATCTCTCTTGGATGCTGGCAAATATGGAGAGTCTTGATGAAGATATGCGCTACAGTATCGGCATTGTGCTAGAGAACTCCTAAAACGTCGTTTTCGTCGAGGTTTTCAATTCGCTAAGACGATACGCCGCATCGACATGACCGCTGCGCATCGCTTTTCTCCACCACTCCATCGCTCTATCGATATCTTTCTCGACCCCTTCGCCGTAAAAATAGATCATCCCCATGTGAAACTGGGCTTCGGGATCGCGTTTGTAGGCGGCTAGGGGGTAGAGAATCTCGCGCGCTTTGGTGTAGTCTCCCGCATCGTAGGCGGCGATCCCTTGTGATTGTATTCCTTTACCGTTTGTAAAAATAATACTGACATTATAGCAATGGCGGATTTTTTTAGGCTGATGATTTATAATGCGCGTTATGAACTATGAAGCGTTAAGCAACCATTCGGTTTTATTGTTGGGGAAAACCCGTGCACTGAGTAGGGATGAATTTGATACCCTTCTCAAAATCCATAAAATAAGTCGTGTCAGCCATTACGGCGAGGATGTAGCCCTCATCATCGAAGGGCGGATGATGAACCCTTATGAGCAAAGCGAATCGGAACGGTTGTATGAGGAATCGAATACGCCGATTGTTGATCTTGCCCCTTTTGAAGAGTGGCTATGCCGTTCCATCGAGCCGAATCGATTGCTGATGAGTCTCAAGCTTTCTCGTAATCAAGAACGGCTGGTTGAATTTTTGCAAAATCCTTACGTCACCGATGAGCTTTTTTTTAAGCTCCTCAAACTCTATGATTGGCAAAATGAGGGTTTGTTTGATAACGACGCCAATCGGGATGTGACTGCATCGATCATTGGGCGGTTTTACACTGATTTGGATCGTAACCACAACGTGCAGTACGCGATGAGCGGGTTGGGGCATTTGGTCGAGCGGTACGGAAACCGAGAATTGATTAACGCTATCGCAGAACTCTCTCCTATCGCCAATGAGATCAAAACCCCCAAAGATCGCTCTTTAAACGGAGTCTTGGATGCGATTGCTCTCCATCCCGACACAGATGAGGCTATTTTGCGTCTGCTATTAAAAGAGCGGGCAGTGTTGTTAGCTCATCGGAAGCCGTTAACATTGGAGAGTGAATTGTTGGGATTAAATCGAGAGGATGTCAATGAAATCCTTGCGCAAAATTATACCCTCTCACCCTATGGCGTTGCTCAATTAGAATCAGACTATCCTCGATTGATCGCTTCGAAAACATTGCTTAATGGGGATAGGTTTGAACGGTTGATAGAGCAATACGCTGCGGAGTTGGGATCAAATCCAAGCCTCACACCCTCGATGCAAGAAAAGCTTTTTGCTCTGGGGGAAGAGACGGTTTTAGAAGCACTTGCTGCCAATCCAGCGACTCTCCATGAAATGTTAGATCGCCTCTTTGAGAGCGGACGATTTTCGCTCCCCCTTGCTTGCAATCCATCCCTCTCACCCGATAAGCTCGAATCGCTTTGGGCTAGTGCTGATGTGGGGATATTATCGGCTCTTGCGGCTAATACTTCTACACCGATCGAGATTCTCTATCAACTCTCTCTTGATCGGCGATTTGAAAGAGCGGTCAAAACAAACCCGACTTTCGGAAAATACATACAAACCCATAATATAGGATGGTTCTGATGCGCAGTTCACAGGCAAAAATAACGGTAGAATCCCTGATCGAATCGCAGATTCCGACCTTTTTGTGGGGGGCACCGGGGATTGGGAAATCCTCTATCATCAAACAGATCGCCAAAGAGAAAAATTTAGAGTGCATCGATTTACGCCTCTCTTTACTCGATCCTACCGATCTTAAAGGGATACCGTTTTATGAGCGTGATACCCATACTGCCCTTTGGGCACCGCCGTCGTTTTTACCGCGTGAGGGGGAGGGGATACTGTTTCTTGATGAGCTCAACGCCGCCGCCCCTGCTGTACAGGCTTCGGCGTATCAGCTGATTTTGGATCGCAAAGTGGGGGAGTATGCCCTCCCAGGTGGGTGGT
>JACXUE010000026.1 GCA_014764075.1 Sulfuricurvum sp. | reverse complement strand
GCCGATCATCGAACATATTGATATTCTCAAGTTCAACGTAACGACACTCCAAATCTTCGCGCGTTCCGACTACTATTTGGTTTGTTTCGGGCTTGATCTCAACTACAAAATGGGGATCATGTGCGCCGTTGACGGTAAATCCTTTCCGTTTTCCGATCGTATAATGCATGTATCCTTTGTGTTTTCCGACTACTTTACCCCTCATATCGAGCACTTCACCCTCTTGATCGACGGGGACGTAGGGTTTGAGAACATCCATATAGGTCGTCTCAACAAAACAGATTTCACTCGATTCTCCCTGAGAGGCAAATGACTCCAATCCCGGAATGGATGCGGCAAACGCCTTGATATCGCTTTTGTGCCGCTCCCCCAGTGGAAACAGCAATCTCGGAACCAATGTCGGATCAATATAAAAGAGAAAGTAACTCTGATCTTTGGTATCGTCATGCGCTTGAAGAAGGTACTGCCCATCATGTCGGATATAATGCCCCGTTGCGACGTAATTGGCTCCGACACTATCGGCAAATGCAACCATCGCGCCGAATTTGATGTTGCGGTTGCACAATGCACACGGATTGGGGGTTTTTCCATCGCGGTACGTTTCAATAAATGGTGTGAAAACTTTTTCGTTGAACTTCTTTTGCAGATCGAGTATATGGAGCTTAACCCCTGCAAACTCTGCCGCCCTTTGGGCACGTGCTTGATGAATCTCATGATACCCAGGTTTGGAGTGGAGTTTCATATAAACCCCTTCTACCTCATAGCCTTGCTCTTTAAGAAGCAATGTCGAAACAGTCGAATCAACTCCGCCACTCATTCCAATTAATACTTTTTGCTTCATTGCGAATCGCTTCCGCCACATATAGATCTATTATCAAAATACGAAGAGAGCACTTTATAATATTGCGTATCATCAAGCCCCTCTTTTTCCAAACTCGACATTTGAGCTATAAGAGATTCCTCAATTTCATGAACAATGAAATCCAAATCATCACTCACTGTAATTAAATGGATATCTTCTGGATCAATCATACCTTCAGCCAACAATTTATCCTCAATAAAATGGAGCAATGGAGCGTAAAAATCACTTCCTACAACAAAAAGGCGCACACCCCACACCTTACGCGTTTGAATCAATGTCAACGCCTCAAACATCTCATCAAGGGTGCCAAACCCTCCTGGGAAAATAACATAGGACATCGAATATTTGACCAACATCACTTTTCGAGAGAAAAAATAGTCAAAACTTCGACCTTTTGTAATATATGGATTGGGCTGTTGCTCTTTAGGAAGTTCGATATTTAAACCTATCGACTCTATCTCTTCGTGTTCATACGCTCCACGATTCGCCGCCTCCATAATTCCAGGACCACCACCGGTGATGATATTAAACCCCTTCTGCGCCAACATATCGGAGAGCTTCATCGCTTGTTGATAGTAAGGGTGCTTTTCATCGAGACGGGCACTCCCAAAAATCGTTACCGAAGGTCCTAATTCCCCCAGCTCATCAAATCCCTGTACAAAGTCGGCAATGATTTTGAAAACACTCCAAACATCCGTCGATTTAATCTCTTTGACGTAACGGTTACTTTGGTACTCTTTTTTCTTTCCACGTCGATTCGGCATGGTTACCCTTTTAACTTATTCAAGCGATCGCGTTTCGTGCCGATAGAGGTGATTTGTACACCGAAGTTACCATCGACGATCACCACTTCACCCTGCGCGATGACATGATCATCAACCAAAATATCGAGCGGATCGTTGGCCAATTGATTCAGTTCGATCACCGAACCGATATCCATACTCAAAACATCTTTAAGGAGCATTTTTTTCTTGCCGATACGGACACGCACTGGGAGTTTCACATCAAGGATAAGCCCGATGTTTTTCATCTCCCCTTCATCAAGTTTTACCGCCGGCTCGTTGATAGGTTCATCAAAAATATTCCCGCTTGGGCGAGATGGTGCACTCACAGGTGTGCTCCCTCCGTTTAATGCATTGTTGATAGTCGAATCGATCGCAAACATCATCAACGAATTGATCGATCCGAGAGAAAAGTTAAAGACAAACATTTTGGCATAGCCATCAAGATTGACCTCACCGTTTTCTTGGACAAAGTCTCCTTTATCAGGTTTAATCGTAAGCCTAGGGAGCTCTTTTTGCGATCCAAGAGTGGTACTCATCGCCCCTACGATGTTGGAGACAATCTCTTTGGTGGCATCCATGTCTTCATCCGACATCTCATCTTTTCCCTCACCATCACCGCCGAGCATCATATCACCTAACGCCGTTGCGAGTTGAGGAGGGATCATGATAACCCCTTTACCCGACGCATCTCCGCTAAAACTGAGATGCACCATCGCGATCGGAGGGATCACATTCGAGACGATCGAGATATCTTCCGCCTCTTTAAGAGAGATGGATGGAGTTTGTCCGGTCAATCCCTCTATCGTGGCTATCGCCTCTTGGGCATACACTCCGGCAAAATCACTCATCTTCATCCTCCTCGATCTCTAATGGTCCTCTAATCATCTCTTTGACCCCGCTGATACGCGCTTTACGTTTGGCTTCAAACTCTTTAAGTGCCCGTTTAACCGCGTCTTTTTCCGTATCGATGAGAGAGGTAATCTGAATCGATTTTCTAAAACGGCGCAACCCCATCTGCCCCATAAAACGCTCTTTGCCATCGACGCTGACGCTTACCACATCATCGGCAGGGATATTCAACCGTATAATATCCCCCTCAGAAAGTTCAAGGAGCTCATAAAGGCTCAACTCCACCTCTCCGAGGTTCACTTCGACATTCACATGGGCGCCACCGAGCAAAACCTGAAGCTCTTGATTCCGACTTTTTTTCGAACTCGTCTCATTGAGCATCAAATCTCTACTCGCCAATTTCGGCAAGATCGGTTCCAATGCGATAACCGGATAACAGATATTCATCATCCCCGAACTGTGTCCGATGATAATCTCCATAACCACCATCACCACAATCTCATTTTGGGCAACGATTTGGACGACGTTCGGACTCGATTCTTTCGACTCTATCTGAGGGTAGAGATCGGTAACAGGACCCCACGCTTCGCGTAGCGTCCCCATCATGACCCGCAAAATCGTCTCAAAGAGCGAGAGTTCGATATCGGAAAACTCCCTATTCGCTTCAAACGGTTCCCCTTTCCCCCCTAAAATACGATCGAGCATCGGAAACGCAATAGAAGGGTTGATCTCCAAAACCCCGTTCCCTTCCATCGGCTTCATCGAAAAAACGTTGAAGCTCGTCGGATTCGGAAGCGACATCAAAAACTCCCCATAAGTCATCTGGTCTACCGAATGGAGCTGTATCTCTACAATGGAACGCATAATTGCCGAAATCTGCGACGCAATGGAACGCGCCATCTTATCATGAATCCCTCGGAAAGCACGGAGCTGTTCTTTGGAGATACGATTAGGACGCTTAAAATCATACAGAGTGATTTGGCGCTGGGGAAAGAGGTTATCGTCTCCCGAGTCTAGGACACTATCCCCCTCATCGTCGACGACGTCCAAAAGGGCATCGATCTCTTCTTGCGACAATATATCCGCCATTAACGCCCTCCTACCTCTTGTTTAATACGTCGAATCACCGATTTATGGATTTGGGATATCCGTGATTCGGTGATATTGACAATTTCACTGATCTCTTTGAGGGTCAACTCCTCAAAATAATAGAGTTGAATAATAATCTGTTCCCTCTCATCAAATGTCATCAAAACGTTTTGGATCACCTCAATCAAATCATCATGTTCGATCTTCTCGAGTACTCCCCGCTCTTCAGGGGTTCCCAGCTGATCATCGAGCGGCATCACCGTATAAATATCCGAAGCAATCCGTGCCTCTTTGATTTTTTCCGATTCAATCCCTAATAATTCCGATAACACTTCATCGCTCGGTTCGTCGTCATGATCCGTCATATAGAGTTCGATCGCATTGTCGATCTCTTTAATGAGCTTGCGACTGGCACGACTCACCGTATCGAGTGAGCGGAGATAATCAAGCATTGCCCCATACACGCGAGTTTTTGCGTATCCCCAAAACGAATCGTTTTGAGATTCATCGTAACGACGGGCAAGTTTAACCAATTCTTCTGTACCGATCGCACACAAATCCATATAATCGATAGAACTTGGGAGTCTCTCTTTAAGACGAAACGACATCGCTTTGACCGCTGGAAGATATTGCAATGCCAACTGATCTTCACGATGCTTTAGTTCTTGAGAATAGACATGTGCACCGCTCATTCTCTCCCCCGTCCCTCATCATCGAGCAATTCGGCTTTATGGATATAAAACGCATCGATAAATTGTTCCCGTTTGTTGATCTCACGGACAAACATATCGAGATTGTGTTCATGAGACGCTTTCGGGAAAGAGGTTGTTTTTAGGCTAAGTGTCTGAAAAAAGAATCCGACGCACAAATGGGCAAAAAGATAAAAAAAGAAAGTGATTAAAATGACAAAACCTAAAAAACTCTCCGGAGAATCCGATTTTAAAATCCCAAAAACAATACCGATAAAAAACCCCTGTACCGTTAAAAAAGAGACAAAATTCGATCCCCGCATCCTATTTTTCCTTTTTTTGAGTCCAAACGACCAATCAACGCGATGCCGCAATGGACCTAAAAATGTTCCATCAAGCGCTTGAATAATCCGCCCAAACCGCTCTCTTTGGGATTTACCAGCACATTTCGTTCCAATTTTTTGGCAATTCGTTTAACGATCATCTCCAATTCGGTCGTCGGAGTCGCATTGGGAAATTCACGGGCAAAAAGGGTCCGTTTTTTGATACTGGTAGCAACTTTCGTATCGTTTGAAATCTGTCCCAAATAGTTGAGCTGCAAAGAGCCTCCGATATTCGCCTGCGCCACTTTATGAATTTTATCGAATAACGCTTCCGCCTCTTTGGCGGAGCGTACCTGATTCATGACGATATTGATCTCGTCTCTGAGTCGTGAGGTGACTTTGATGGTCGCATACGCATCGGTAATCGCCGCAGGATCGGGAACGGTGACTACAATCACATCATCGCATGCCCTTAAAAAGAGTTGGATATGTTCCCCTATCCCCGCACCCGTATCGACAATCATCACATCCAAATCATCGAGCACATTTGCCTGATCCATAAACCGTTCAAACAATCCCCCCGATGCGTATTTGAAAATCTCTTCACCGCTATCGCCAGGAATCAACACAAGGTTTTTCTCGATCGGCACCAAAATATCTTCGACGCTCGCTCCCCCTTTGAGAACATGCAAAATGTTTTTTTGGATTTTGACGTTAAACATGACATCGAGATTTGCCAACCCGATATCGGCATCAAAAATCCCCACTTTCAACCCGTATTTTGCCATGAGGTACGCCATATTGGAGCTGATCGTACTTTTCCCGACCCCCCCTTTGCCGCTGGTAATCGCAATAAAACGGGTCTTTTTGGCTGTCATATTCCGGTTTTGGTTCACAAGGGCTTCGAGTTTTGCGGCTTGATGGTTCATGCTCGCTCACCTTTTGTAAATCCGTGCATCAAACAATCGACCAAGAAATCAGAGGTGGCTACCGTCAAATCCTCTGGAACCTCCTGCCCCACCGAAAAATAACTGATCGGCACTTTGGTTTCATAAACCAAAGAAAAAATGTTTCCGAACCCTTTGGTTTCGTCGAGTTTGGTAAACATCATCGTATCAATCCCGAGCGGAGCGAAATTGTCATACGTCGCATTGAGATCGTCGTATTTGATCGAACTTGGCATCACCAAAACGACATCGACGCTGTACTCGGTATCGTTCATACGCAAACACTCATGAATCTTTTCGATTTTCCCTTTATCGTACGGCGAACTCCCCATCGTATCGATCAGAATATAATCCGTATAGCGCAAAGCGTTGAGGGCATTCGAAAACTCCGGCGGATCGACCACGGTTTCAATCCCCAGTTTCATCATACGCGCATACTGCATCAGCTGCTCTACCGCACCGATCCGATAGGTGTCGAGTACCACCAATCCCACTTTGTATTTTTTATCGAGCAGGTATGAAAAGCGTGCGGCCAACTTGGCGATCGACGTCGTTTTTCCGACCCCTGTCGGACCGACCAGCATAATCACTTTTTTGCCGCCGTTTTTAGGAGGGGTTTCGAGACGAACCGGAACCATTTTCCGCAACAGTACTTGAAAATAGCGCTTAACCGTCTCCGAACTCTCACGCATTTTGGAGGGCATATGTTCCAATGTCAGATACATGATCTCATCGAGATGGGATTGATTCATCCCGCTCTCTTGGGCGATGCGGTAAATTTCAGCAAATTCAGGGGGGATTGGAACGGTTGTTTTGGGAGCTTTCTTATCCCAAAACATGTTTTGAATCAGCTTGACCTTATCTCCGAGTTTTTCAATCTCTTCTTTGATTTTTTTGAGATCTTCATTCTCGGCAGGCAGGATCTGACGAACCGGACGCTCCTCTTCGGTCACCTCGGCAATTTTAGAGATCTGCTTTGCCGCTTCGGAAATATTATAGAGGACATCGCTACTCTTTTGCGCTAGCGGGCGCTGTTTCATCAGAGGCTCTTCGATTTTCACTTTGGGCTTAGAAATCGCATCTTCTTCAACACCAACCACTATTTCATACAGCGCACTTTTACCAAGCGATTTTTTCTGGATCTCGCGTGTCTCGATCAACATCGCTTCTTCACCCACTTCCAACTGCGCTTTTTTAAGGGCTTCAGCCGGAGTAGTGCCGCTAAATGTCAAGATTTTCATAGTATCTCCGTGCGCTCTTGCGAGCCAAACTTTTGAGCGGAATCATGACACTGGAACGTTCCTTCCAGTGAGGGTGAGGGATAGTCAACTCTTTTGTGATGATCTTTCGGTTATCAAAAAAGAGTATATCCAAATCTAGCGTCCTCGGCGCATTCGCAAAACTGCGACGGCGCCCAAAACGCTTTTCAATACGCCAGATCAGCCTTAGAAAAACTCTCGGTGTCAATGAGGTAGCCACTTCAATCACCGTATTGTCAAAATCGTTTTGGTCTAAAAATCCAAACGGAGGATTTCGCAATATTACCCCGCTTCGGATTCTACAAATTTGCGGTAACTTTCCTAGATAGTGCCAAAGATGATTCATCCGGCGACGTGTGTCGCCGATATTGCCCCCAACCCCTAAAACAACACGGTAGCGATACCCCTCTTGTTTGAGAAGCGTTTGGGGGAAATAACAATCAACATAAACACTGTGTCGCTCATCAAGGGGACGGCGAAGTGCCATTATGCTTCTTCGGAACCTTGTACGGATGCGGCCTGCGCTTGGCGCATCGCATTAATCTCGCTGAGGATTTGCATCATCCCCACCAACGCCAAATGGTACCCGAACGGTCCGAATCCGATCACTGAAGAGGTACATACCGGAGCGGTCATGCTTTTTTGACGGAACTCTTCACGGCGGTAGATATTGCTGATGTGTACTTCGATCGTCGGAAGGTTCACCGCACTGATCGCATCGCGGATTGCGATAGAGGTATGGGTATACGCCGCCGGATTGATGATGATCCCATCCGCATCGCCGTAACACTCTTGGATACGATCGACGATTTCACCCTCTAGATTGCTTTGGTAAAACTCGATCTCCAAACCGTTTTGGGTTGCAACCTCTTTCATCTGTGCGTGGATTTGTTCCAAACGCATCGATCCGTAGACCTGTTGCTCACGAACCCCCAGCATATTGAGATTCGGCCCTTGGATAACGACTATTTTCATTAGATAACCTTGCTTTCTGTTTTAGGGATAGATTATAAGAAGTTCTAGATTATAAGGAACTAAATTGACAAAATTCACCTCCCTAAAGGGAGTTTTTTCATCGATTCGATATACTTGATCTTTTAAAACTTAAGCCGCAAAGAGACTCTGTGCAAATCTTATTAGCCCATACCATTTTTTCCGATGGAACCCTTTTATACGATCACGGGATCGTGTTTGACAAAACCATTATCGAAGTTTCTCCAAACGATGAGCTCCGCTCCCGTTACGGCGAACGATGCGTTGAACTGGGCAAAGGTTCGGTGATCGTTCCCGGACTCATCAACTCCCATGTTCATCTGGAGTTTAGCGCCAATCGATCAACCCTCATCTACGGAGAGTTTATGCCGTGGCTCTCGAGCGTTATCGCCGCGCGCAACGATCTCATCAACGAGTGTGACAACGAGTGCATCACACACGCCATTGAGACCATGCTTCAACACGGCATCACCGCATTCGGAGCGGTCAGTTCGTACGGTTTCGATTTGGAACCATGCGCCAAAGCGCCTCAAAAAGTGGTCTATTTCAATGAGCTTATCGGCTCCGATCCCCAAATGGTCGATGCGCTTTATGCCGATTTCCAAGAGCGCCTTTTTGCCTCTCAAGAGATTGATCGTGCAGGGTTTTATCCCTCGATCGCCATCCACTCCCCCTACTCCGTCCACCGTATCTTGATCCAAAAAGCACTCCAATTCGCCCGCGACAAAGAGCTTCGCGTTACAGCTCATTTTATGGAGAGCACGGCGGAGCGTGAATGGCTCGATCACAACAGCGGATCATTTGCCCCTTTTTTCCAAAACTTTCTCAAGCAGACCAAAGCGGCGAACACGGCTGAGGAGTTTTTGGGTTATTTTCGTGAGATTCCTACCCTCTTTACCCATGCGATCCACGCTTCCGAGGAAGAACTCTCAATGATTGCAGAGGGGAACCACGCCCTGATTCATTGCCCCATATCCAACCGTCTTCTTGGTAACGGCGTACTCGATTTGACACGTCTGAATGAAAAAAACATCCGCTTCGTATGCGGCACCGACGGCCTTAGTTCCAACTACGCCCTCGATCTGTTTGAAGAGATGAAAATTGCCCTCTTTGTCCACCCCAATGATAATTTGCTGAATTTGGCACATAGGTTATGGCAAAGCGTCACTGCCGATGCGGCAGAGGCATTGAAACTCAATTGTGGTAAAATCGCACCAACTTTTGACGCTGATTTTCTAGTAGTGCGGATCGGGTACCCCATTAACGAACAACTCCCGATCCATCTAATCACTCAATCGCATACTATCGAATCGATCTATATTCATGGAGATAAAATACAATGATGGAAATTATCCGTAAAATCGGCTCATGCATGAGTGCGGGACTCCGCTTTATTCAGCACCATTTCAAAGCGACCGTGCTCGTTTTATTTGTCCTTTGGTTGATTCTCCCCTCAGGCGATGAGGGGATCGCTCCCCATAACCTCCAAAAAATTGCCCTCACCGGTCCTATTTTGGATGCAACTCCCATCGTCGAACAGCTCGATGAAGCGCGCGAAAACAATGACGTCAAAGGGGTGCTTTTCACGATCGACTCTCCCGGTGGTGCCGTTGCCCCCTCTGTTGAGATCGCTTACGCCATCAAACGACTTCGAGAAGCAAAACCGGTCATTGTCTACGCGGCAGGAATCATGGCAAGCGGCGGATACTACTCCGCTATTTGGGGCAATGAGATCATCGCCAATCCTGGGAGCATGGTCGGTTCCATTGGGGTGATCATCGAAGGTGCCGATCTTTCCGGCTTGATGGAAAAAGTGGGAGTCAAAACCCAAATTGCCCATGCCGGAACCTACAAACAGGTGGGAACATTCGATCGACAATGGAGCAATCTAGAGCGTGCCGAACTTGAAAAAGTGATCAACGGAACCTATGATCTATTTGTCGGAGACGTTGCGCGCGCGCGAGGACTCGACCTCAACCGTAGCACCGAATACGCCGATGCCCACATCTTTACCGCTGCACAAGCACAAAAAGTGGGGCTCATCGATAGCATCGGCGTCGAGTTTGATGCCAAAAAGCGGGTGGAAGCACTCAGTAAAGTGACCGATCCGATCTGGAACAAAGAAGACCCTATAGAGAAATTTATAAAACAGTTCACGGCGGAAGGAGCCAGCTTGGTTCACATGTACTTCCCGCCGCTTACATTGAAATAACGCTTTACCCCCCATCGCATTTCGCCGTCTCCGGCTGAAACAGTGGCGGTCGATGACCAATCTGACACGGCGCTAATCAGGCGAGAAGCTCTTCATTATAGGAGTTTTCTCCCTTTTTATCAGCACTGTACGCCGCAAGCGGCACATAAACGAGGGTGAGTAACGTCCCTACGAGGAGCCCTCCAATTGCGACATCGGCGAGGGGGCTGAGACGCTCTAGCCCCACCGCCCACTCAAACGCAATAGGGATCATCCCCGCGATCGTGGCGAACGCCGTCATCATGACGGGACGGAAACGGACTTTGACCGATTCTACGGCACTTTCATACGGCGGGTTGGTTTTTCGGTGCACTTGATAAAAATCGATCAACAGAATCGAGTTTTTGATGATAATCCCAAACAGCAATAATATTCCCAGCATTGAGGGCATACAGCTAGGTTTGTCAAACAACAGCATCCCCCACGCCGCACCGATCATCGAGAGGGGGAGGACGAGAATCGTTACACCTGCTAGACGTGCCGAAGCATAAATCGCCGTGAGGACGACGAAGAGGAGCAAGACTCCCACAGCGATCGCTTTTAGCATCCGTTTGAAAGAGTCGTTTAGTTGGGCAATGTCCCCTTGTTGGGTCACTGTCGTCCCATTGAGCGAGAGTTGTTTGATAACCGCATCGGCATCGTCGGTGATGTGAGTGATGGGACGTTTGGCACGGTAGCCGTTGACGTCTAGACTGTAAAGAAGTCCGTCACGTTCCAGTTTAGCGGGGGTCATTTGGGTATTTAATGTCGCGACGGCATTCAGCGGGATGATTCCTGCATTGGAATTGATCGGGAGGTTTTCCAGCGAGAGAGGGTGTTCTTGGAAACTCCCCTCTAAATACAAACGTACAGGCTGATTGTTCATGGAGGCTAGATTACCGCTGAGGGCGACGATTTGACCCCGTATCGGAATTTGGCTCATGATGGAGAGGGGCGTGAGCCCGTACGAGAGGGCTCTGTCGGCGTCAATGCAGACCTCGATCTCGCTCATATCTTCCCGCCAGCTTGGGGTGATGCTGGTGAGTCCGCGAACATCCTG
>JACXUE010000173.1 GCA_014764075.1 Sulfuricurvum sp. | reverse complement strand
CATCCCGCTGTTGGATAAAGAGCGTCTATCCGCCATAGAACTCTCCCGCCTCGAAGAGCAAAAAGCCCACGCAACGCTGGCACAAACAACTCTGGAAACTCAAAATACCTACAGTGCTTTAAGTCATCAATACGCAACGCTCAAACAATCGCGCGTCCTTGCACTGCAAAGCATTACCAACTACGAAGCGATGCTCACAACCGCAAAAGTTGCCTATCAAACGGAGCGGATGATACAAGAGGAGTATTTGCGCTACGAAGAGGCACTTTTTAATGCCAAAGCCACCCTCTATGCCATCGATGCAACCCTTTGGCAAAACATTGCTCAACGCGCCGCCATAAGCGGAAAAGATTTTAAGGAGATCATCCAATGAAAAAAACACTTACCATGTTACTAATCTTAATCCTCCTCGTCGGTGCTGTGGTCTTGGTCAAAAAGAAAATGGCTTCCAATGCTGCCACACCCCCACTGAGCAGTTATGATCTGAGCGTGAAAACATTCAGAGGGACGCACGTGAAAAAAGGGGATATTGTTGTCCGTTTGGATGATCGGGATCTTATCGCCAAAAAAGAGGCTCTTAATAGTGCTCTATTGGCTTCTATGAGCGAAGAGAAAGCCAAAGTGCTTGCCCTAGAGCATGAAAAAGAGTCTCACAAGCGTACCCTTGAGCTTCTCGCCGTCAAAGGGGCTTCGATCGAACAATCTCAGGGGGAAGAGTCTCGCATTGCCCTTCTGGGAGCCGATTTAAACGGTGTGAAATCGAAACAATCGCAAATCAAATCGGATATGGCAAATGTCAACGCACAACTAGACTACGCAACCTTGCGCGCTCCCATAGAGGGAGTTGTCGGTGAGACCTTCGCCGCTGTGGGGGATGTTGCCGCACCCGGTAAAGTATTGGCTTCTGTTCGTGCCTCAAGCGGAGGCTACCTATGGGTGCGCGTTGCTCAGAGAACCCCCGCTAAAACGCTCATCTATGAGAACCGTCGTGCGCCGTTGCACTTTTTGCAAAACGCTAACGGGATGGATGAGTACCGCGCCGATATGGCGGTCAATCTCCCCTCTGGTGCCCGAATTGATGCTACAATGACCACTTTCGAGGGGAGCGGAATCTATCTGCCGCGCGAAGCAGTCTTGCTCAAAGAGGGCAAAGCATATGTGTTCGTAGTTGAAGGTCATAGTGCCAAAGCGCATGAAATCGCTATTGTCGCCCGAGGGGATGAAGGATTTGTTGCCAGCGGTGTACCAAGCGGTTCTCTTGCCCTCGCCAAGCCCGACATTCTCCTCAAACTCCTCGGCGGCTCCTCCGTAGCCATCAAAGAGTAAGCAATGTTCGAGTTTTTTTACCGCCGACCTTACCATTTGGTCGCTATCGTCTTGACGATGCTCATCACGGGCATCATCGGTCTGACAACGTTGCCCAAAAACCTCTTTCCCGATTCAGAACGTCCTACCGTTGTCGTGATTACGCAAGCACCCGGGATGACGGCCAAAGTCGCCGCCAGTTCCGTCTCCAAACCGATCGAAGAGGAGATTGCCCGTCTGGGGCTTATCCGCACCGTCAGCTCCACGAATATGGCGAACTTCTCGATCGTCCGCGCCGAGTTTGAATACGATAAAGGGCTCGACGGTGCCGCCGTCGATGTAACCAATGCCCTCTCCACCGCCAAAGCCAAACTCCCCGCAGGGCTTAATCCCACCGTTTATGTCACCGGATCATTTACCCTCCCTGTCGAAGTGGTTTCGTTATCTCCTAAAAATCCGACGCTCACCCTAAGCGATATTCGTAAAATCGCCGACAGTTTTATCAAACCCCGTCTTCTCTCTACCTCTGGGATCGGCAATGTCGAAGTGTTCGGAGGGCATCAAAGCGCTCTGAGCATCCGCCTCGATCCCGCCAAGGTCGCTGCCGCTCATCTGGATATGGACACCATTGCCAAAACCATTACCGCTTTAGATAAAGACACCCCGCTTGGATTTATCAAAAGCAAGGACGGCTTTACCACCCTCACCTATTACGGCGAAAAAAGCGATTCGGAATCTCTGGGTAATCTCAGCATTGCCCCCAACCTCCGTTTACGTGATATTGCCAGCGTTGAGTGGAGCGAAGCGGAACCCTTTAGCGCCTATTTCGGCAATGGCACAGAATCGATTGCCATCGCGATTCAGCGCTCCGCTGAGGGAAGCGTTTTAGCGACCAGTAAAACCGCCCGTGAGCAAATCGCACAACTCTCTCACGAGTACCCCAATATCGATTTTCAAATCGTCGATACCCAGCGTGATCTGATCGAAACCGCCAACGACAATATGCTCGAAGCATTGCGGGATGCGATTATTTTCACCCTCATCGTCTTGTTGTTTTTCTTGGGGAATTTACGCGCCATTGCCGCCGCAGCCGCCTCTATCCCCCTTGTTTTTTTAGGAACCATCGGGGTGATTTGGCTCGCCGGAGGTGAGCTCAACATCGTCGTTTATACGGCGATTATCTTGGCATTAGGGATGCTCGTTGATGATGCGGTTGTGGTGTTGGAGAATATCGAACGCCATTTGGTCGAGATGCACGAGAGTTTAGAGGATGCGATCATCCACGGAACTCGCGAAGTGATCGCCCCCGTCTTTGCCGGAACGATTGCGACCATCGTCATTATCGCCCCCCTTATGTTCGTGGGCGATTTTCCTCAGACGATCTACCGTCCCCTCATCTCCACACTTATCATTGCCCTCATCGTCTCGTACATCCTCTCGATCACCCTCATACCGAAA
>JACXUE010000172.1 GCA_014764075.1 Sulfuricurvum sp. | reverse complement strand
GATTATGAAAAGTACGGAAATATCGCGCTCCATGATGAGATTAATGATCAACCGATCGAAAAAATCTCAAAGAACGATGAAAAAAAGTTGGAGGCATAAATGAATAAGACAGTACTTACTGCTATAGTAGTAACGATTGCTATGCTTGGCTTCACCTATCTTGCTGTCGGCACGGCCGGCGGTATGGGCGGTGAAGGTGATTGGGTTAACAAACTTGCAGTCCTAGGTGCTGCAGTTCTTGTTATCATAACAACATTTGTTGTAACAAAATACGTTCGTCAAATGCAAAATGACCGTGTTGGCGGTAAATTGGCAGATGAAAGTTGGGACGGAATTGGAGAATATGAAAACGAACTTCCATTTGGATGGGCGGTTATTTTCCTAGGTCTTACTATTTGGGCAATTTGGTATTTCCTTGCGGGATACCCGACCAATGCGTATTCACAAATTGGTGAGTATAACGAAGAAGTAGCGGCACACGATGCGAAATTCGAAGCAGAACATGCCAATATGGACGAAGAAACGCTCAAAGAGATGGGTGGTTCGGTTTTTATTGTCCAGTGTGCTCCATGTCACGGTTTGCAAGCTGATGGTATCGACGGTAAAGCGGCGAACTTGAACGTACGTTTAGAAGAAGCAACCGTTAAACATGTTGTGACAAACGGTTCAAACAACCAACTTCTCGGTATAGAAATGCCGATGCCTGATCGCAACGGTTTAATGAACGCTAACACAGGTGCCTTGATTACCGATGCAGAGATCGATGCGGTTGCTAAATATGTTGCGGGCGGCATGAAAGGGACGGTCGGTGCCGACGTATTCGCCGGAACATGTGCGGCATGTCACGGACCGGATGGTAAGGGTATTGATATGGTAGGGCCAAGCATTGCTGAGTTCAATCCGACTTTGGTTGCCAATGTTCTTAAACACGGTAAAAAAGGTGCTATCGGTCAAATGCCGGCTTTCAACAACTTGACTGAAACGCAAGTTAAAGCGCTTGGTGCATACGTCACCAGTCTTAGCAAATAAGGAGGCATAGATGGAAAATCGTAGTGTTTTTTCATTGGATGGGATCACTGGAATGTTGATTGCAACCGTATTGCTCCTCTCTATCCTCGCAGGTCTAACCGTGTGGGGATTGGGCGTACAACAAGGGAGTGCGGCAAATTTCTACCAAATCGAAAACGAAAAAGAGATTAAGATGTTTAGCACCGATAATGCTGCTCATCGGGTCGAAGTAAAATAAGGAGTTTTAGATGGCAAGTATCATGGATAAACTCATTACCATCGCATTGGTCATCTCTGCGGTGGTGACGTTGTGGGCGGTTCTTACACCGAACCATCTTTACGTCGGTTAAGGGTAGCGTTTGTTACATTCACGAGGGCTAGCGGCCCTCATCCTCACCTTAGTATTCTTTACAACTCTCCATGCTGAATATTTATATAAAGACGATGTTGTCAAAAATCCTCAGTTCGAAGAACAGATCAATGCAATTGGTGCTGAGCTCAAAGCAAAAACTGGTGTATCCCTCTATCTAGTGATGGTGCGGGATTTGGATGAAAACCAAAGTATCGCCGATTTTGAAAAAAATCTAGCCGCTGAACTCAAAGAACCTGCCGTGATCATGACCTTTATCGAGCTGAAGCAAAAAGTGGATATTTTAGCTCGTCCCGTCGCTTTATATGAGCATTTTAACAAAGCGCAAGTGCTGAGCCCCAACGCCACTTTTATGGGTTCGGTTGTGAGTGCTATCATGTTTGCCCGCAGTTTTGACGAGGCTTCTGAACTTATTAGTAACCGCGGAGGGACGATTTTGCCGATTTTGGCTGAACGTGCCAAGGGAGATGATATTATCTCCAAATACTCTGTGGCGATGTTCAATGGATACAGTGATGTAGCTGAGCAAATTGCCAATCATAACAATGTAACCTTAAGTTCATCGGCGGGTAGCGGAAGTAAAAATTTTATCGATATTCTCCGTGCCATTTTTTACGGTATCATTATTTGGGCAATATTTATATATGTTCGAGGAAAATATTTTCGTCAAAAAGAGGAGCCTGAGAATGTTTAAAAACCCAGGAACAAAATGGCCGATTATTATCGCTGTGTCGATTGTCGGAATCATCGGTGCGTGTGTATGGACGATCAAAGTTGCTATCAATAATCCGGTTGAGATGTCAGAATATGGTATGCAAAACTACCATGAATATGACAGAGACGTCAATCATATTATCGAAGCAAAAATTGCATTTGATCAAAAATATTC
>JACXUE010000025.1 GCA_014764075.1 Sulfuricurvum sp. | reverse complement strand
TATATGGAAAAACGGGATGCCGATATCAAGCACGATTTGGAGCAAGTGGGCTCCAATGATTCTGAGATTGCCGCATTTCATGCCAAAGCTGAGAAGATTATAAGTGATGCCAAACTGGAAGCAGCTGCATTAAGAGAAAAAGTTATTGCTGAGGCCAAAGCGCTGGCAAATAGCAAAATAGAGACGAAACGTGCTGAATTAGCACAAGAGTATGCAACATTCGAGAGTGAATTGTCTGCCGAACGAACACGCTTGATTGCAACACTTCAAAGCGAAGTGCCGTCGTTCCAATCTGCTGTATCAGCAAAATTGAGTCAGATTTAAGGGGGCGTGATGGGTAGAATAGTTGTATCGATGCTTATGTTAAGCGCTTTCTTGTTTGGTTCGGATGCAGGTGCGGAAAGTTCTACGGATATCATTCAAAGAACGGTTAACTTCTTGATCTTTGCCGGAATTTTATTCTATGTTTTGGCTGAGCCTGTTAAGAGCTATTTTGGCGGGAGAAGTGCAGGGATTGCTGAAGAACTCGATAAAGTTCAAGAGCGCCTTCGTGATTCAAAACGGCTTAAAGAGTTAGCAGAACAAAAAGTGGAAGAAGCGAGCCGTTTTGCTATCGAATTGGTAGAAACCAGCAAAAAAGAGAACAAAATTTTGGCAGATAAAATCGCGGCTCAGTGTGAAGCGGAGTTGGAGGTTTTGGCTAAACAAAATAGTGCTCTTAAGGAACTTGAGAAACGCAAAATGGTTCGTGAAGTAGTCGCATCAGTGATGGGTGACGTCATGAACGGTTCTAGCGACGCTTTGGGTAAAGAGGCAATGACCGAAATCTTGAAAAAGAAGGTGGCATAAATGCAGCATGAACTCATAGCAAAACGGTATATCAAACCTTTGATGGAGAGTTGCGATCAAGTTTCTTTAGAAAATTTGGCGGAATTATTCAATGCTGTTTCCAAGGCATTCAATAATGATAAAATGAAAAATATCATGAAGAGTGGCGATATTAGTCAAAGCGCTAAATGCCAATTGATTCTAGATATGGTTGCTCCTGCGTCAAGTAGCGTTGTTAATAATTTTATTAAATTGTTATCTGAAAACGGACGCTTATCATTAATCCCTGCGATCGCTGAACAGCTTACACGCGAAATCAGACGTGCCAAACGGACTTATACTGGACGTATCTACAGCAATAATGTTGTCGATCAAAGTTCAGTTGAAACGATTGCACGCGATTTGGGAAATAAAATGGGATCAACGATCTCTTTGAGCTATGTCCCTTCTGATTATGACGGAATCCGTGTTGAAGTAGATGATTTGAATATCGAAATCAATTTTTCAAAAAGCCGCCTAAACGCTCAATTGGTTGAGCACATTTTAAAAGCAATTTAACCCTCGGGAAAGGAGAAATAGTGGTAGCAAAAGTACAAGCAGACGAAATCAGTTCGATCATCAAAGAACGAATTGAAAATTTCGAACTCAACGTAGATATTAATGAAACCGGAAAAATCGTCTCATACGGAGACGGAATCGCTCAAGTTTATGGCTTGAACAATGTAATGGCCGGCGAGATGGTTGAATTTGAAGACGGCACGCGCGGTTTGGCAATGAATCTTGAAGAGAGCAGCGTGGGTGTTGTTGTTCTCGGCAAAGGTAAAGAACTTCGTGAGGGGATGAGCGTAAAACGTCTTGGACGTCTTTTACGTGTTCCTGTCGGCGATGCGCTTCTAGGGCGTGTTGTGAACGCTCTTGGTGAGCCAATCGACGGTAAAGGTCCAATCGAAACTACCGAAGTTCGTTTCGTAGAAGAGAAAGCTCCCGGTATTATGGCTCGTAAATCGGTCCATGAACCGATGGCAACCGGTATTAAAGCGATTGATGCTCTTGTTCCGATCGGACGTGGTCAACGTGAGTTGATCATTGGTGATCGCCAAACCGGTAAAACAACCGTTGCGCTCGACACCATCATCAACCAAAAAGGTAACGGTGTCGTTTGTATCTATGTAGCTGTCGGTCAAAAAGAATCAACAGTTGCTCAAGTTGTCCGTCGTCTCGAAGAGCACGGTGCACTTGATTACACAATCATCGTTTCTGCGACCGCTTCTGAAGCGGCGGCACTTCAATTCCTTGCACCCTATACTGGTGTTACAATGGGTGAATATTTCCGTGATAACGCTCGTCATGGTTTGATTATTTATGATGATCTCTCAAAACATGCGGTAGCGTATCGTGAAATGTCATTGATCCTTCGCCGTCCTCCGGGTCGTGAAGCGTATCCTGGCGACGTTTTCTATCTACACTCTCGTTTGCTTGAGCGTGCGGCTAAATTGAACGATGAAATGGGTGCGGGTTCATTGACGGCTCTTCCAATCATCGAAACGCAAGCGGGTGACGTTGCGGCGTATATCCCGACAAACGTTATTTCGATCACTGACGGTCAAATTTTCTTAGAAACTGATTTGTTCAATTCGGGTATCCGTCCTGCGATCAACGTAGGGCTCTCTGTTTCACGTGTCGGTGGCGCTGCGCAAATCAAAGCAACGAAACAAGTTGCCGGAACATTACGTCTTGATTTGGCACAATACCGTGAACTTCAAGCGTTTGCGCAATTCGCATCTGATTTGGACGAAGTGAGCCGTAAACAGCTTGAGCGCGGACAACGTATGGTTGAAGTTTTGAAACAACCTCCATACTCACCACTCGGCGCTGAAAAACAAGCATTGATCATTTTTGCAGGTAACGAAGGGTATCTTGATGATATCTCTGTCGGTGCAGTTGTTAAATTCGAAGCGGATCTTTATCCGTTCGTAGAGGCGTCATACCCGCAAATTCTTGAGAATATCAGAAGCACTTCCCAAATTAATGATGAGACCAAGGAAATGATGAAAAAAGCACTCGAAGAGTTTAAATCTACTTTCGTTGCTGAATAAGGATCTTTATGGCTAACTTGAAAGAGATTCAAAGACAGATTAAAAGCGTTTCCAACACACAAAAGACAACGCGTGCTATGAAGCTTGTTTCTACGGCAAAGCTTCGTCGTGCGGAAGAGCTTGCGAAACGTTCACGTCTGTTTGCACAAAAAACGAATCAAGTGATAGCTGAAATCGCAGGACGTATAAAATGCAATAAAGTGGGTGGGATTGAAAATCGCTGCTTTGTTGAAAATGATGCTCCTAAAATGATCGATATTATTTTTGTAACGGCTGATAAAGGTCTTTGTGGCGGTTTCAATATGCAAACCATCAAAGCGGTTAAACGGTTGATGGCAGAATACAAAAATAAAAAAGTAAAAATTCGTCTTCGCGGTATCGGGAAAAAAGGGATCGAATTTTTTAACTACAATGAAGTAGAGATGCTTGATGAGATTAAAAATTTGAGTTCCGCGCCGGATATGCAACGCTCATCCGAATTTATGACACGTTCGATCAACGATTTCAAAGAGGGTAAAATCGATGCTGTATACATCGTTTATAATGGCTATTTGAACGTTATCACCCAACAATTGCATGTTAATCGTGTATTGCCAATTAACGTAGATAACTACAACTGCGAAGAGGTCAAAAACTCTGTTTTAGAGCTTGAAGCGCAAGATGAAGAGAAGATGCTAGATTCATTGGTAACCAAATACGCTGAATATAACATGTATTACGCTTTGATCGATTCTGTTGCGGCAGAACACAGTGCTCGTATGCAGGCAATGGATGCAGCGACAAACAACGCAAAAGAGATGCTGAATTCACTCAAAGTCAAGTTTAACAAAGCGCGACAAGAGGCGATTACAACTGAACTTATCGAGATCATCAGCGGCGTCGAGTCGATGAAATAATTATGGAGGAAAGAATGATTGGTAAAATTGCTCAAGTAATTGGTCCGGTTGTTGACGTTGATTTTGAAGGCTACTTGCCAACAGTCAACGAAGCAATCGAAGTAAACGTAAGTGTTGAAGGGAATGCGACTCGTCTTGTCCTTGAAGTAGCAGCTCACCTTGGAAACGGTCGTGTACGTACGATCGCTATGGATATGTCCGAAGGTCTTGTTCGCGGTATGAATGCTACGGCAACGGGTGCTCCTATCAAAGTTCCGGTTGGTGAAAAAGTTCTTGGACGTATCTTTAACGTTGTCGGTGAAACCATCGATGGCGGAGATCAAGTAACCGATTGTGACAAATGGTCAATTCACCGTGATCCTCCAGCGTTGGTCGATCAAAGCACAAAAACGGAAATGTTCGAAACGGGTATCAAAGTTGTCGACCTCCTCGCTCCTTACGGAAAAGGGGGTAAGGTTGGTCTCTTTGGTGGAGCCGGTGTAGGTAAAACCGTTATTATTATGGAGCTTATCAACAATGTCGCCATGGCGCATAGCGGTTATTCGGTTTTCGCCGGTGTCGGTGAACGTACTCGTGAGGGGAACGACCTTTATCACGAAATGAAAGAATCAAACGTTTTGGACAAAGTTGCTCTGTGCTACGGTCAAATGTCAGAACCGCCAGGAGCACGTAACCGTATCGCTCTGACCGGTCTTACAATGGCGGAATATTTCCGTGATGAGAAAGGGCTTGACGTATTGATGTTTATCGATAATATCTTCCGTTTTGCCCAATCTGGCTCTGAGATGTCAGCACTTCTTGGTCGTATCCCTTCAGCTGTTGGTTACCAACCGACATTGGCTCGTGAGATGGGAGCTCTTCAAGACCGTATTACATCTACCAAAAAAGGTTCTATCACTTCGGTACAAGCGGTATACGTACCGGCGGATGACTTGACCGACCCTGCTCCTGCATCGGTTTTTGCTCACTTGGATGCCACGACGGTTCTTAATCGTAAAATCGCTGAAAAAGGGATCTATCCTGCGGTTGACCCATTGGATTCAACATCACGCTTGCTTGATCCACAAATTATCGGTGAAGAGCACTACAGTGTTGCTCGCGGTGTTCAAAAAACTCTTCAAAAATACAAAGATTTGCAAGATATTATTGCGATTCTTGGTATGGATGAGCTTTCAGAAGAGGATAAAGCGACGGTTGAACGTGCGCGTAAAATTGAGAAATTCCTTTCTCAACCGTTCCACGTTGCGGAAGTATTTACCGGTGCTCCGGGTAAATACGTTAAGCTTGAAGACACTATCAAAGGGTTCAAAGGGATTCTTGAGGGTGAATACGATCATTTACCAGAAGGTGCCTTCTATATGGTTGGTGATATGAACGAGGCGATTGAGAAAGCTGAAAAAATGAAAAGCAAGTAATTGCTTCTCGCCTTAAAGGAAACACTATGGAAACACTCCAATTAGAAGTGATAACCCCAAGCGGTCCGATTTATGACGGTGCAGCTAAAAGTGTCACCCTTCCGGGTGAAGAGGGAGAATTTGGTGTCCTCCCTGAACACGTCTCTTTAACTACTTTGCTACAAGCGGGGGTGGTTGATATTCAAAAAGAGAACGGTAAAACTGAATCGATCGTTGTGAATTGGGGCGTTGCTCAAATTACACAAAACAAAGTAGTTGTTTTGGTCGACGGTGCGGTGGCGATTCGCGGCGATAACGAAGGTGATATTGCAAAAGCTCTTGATGAGGCGAAATCTCTTATCAACAGTGTAGCGGATTCAAATTCGATGATTGCTTCGGTATCTGCCCGTATCGAATCTGCAGCACACCATTTAGTCTAATAATGTTCCAAACATATGCCGATTTTTATGATAAAAGCCATCCGGTAACACTTAGTGTGTTACTGGTTCTCTCCTTCTATTTCATCGTAGTAAATTGGGTTTTTTTCTACCGGTTATTTACTCTTCATCAATGGATTAAAACGGAGAATGATTCATTGGAATCACTCTTAATCCACTCTCGTACTCTCCCTGAATACGCTTATTTAAGCCATTTTACAAAATCATCATCAAAACTTTCTACTGCATTGTTCGATATGGCGTCGTATGCTGCGACCAAAGAGTCGACCAAAGGTTTAATGATCCTTTCGGTTGTGGCTTCAACAACACCGTTTATCGGTTTATTTGGAACGGTTGTCTCGATATTGGATACCTTCGATCATATCGGACAAGCCAGCGGTACGATGAGTATTATTGCTTCTGGTGTCTCTGATGCGCTGGTTGCAACAGCATCAGGGATCTTTGTTGCCATATTTGCGTATACCTATCATCAAATTTTAAAGCGTAAGGCATTCGAGCTCTCTGGACTCATCCGTATGCAAGGTGACGCTCTCCTCTCACAAGAGGGATAATCATGTTTGATTGGGATGAAAAGCCGGAACTCAATATTACCCCCCTAGTGGACGTAATGTTGGTTTTGTTGGCGATTTTGATGGTGATTTCTCCCAATATCGTCTATGAAGAGCTGATTCGTCTCCCCCAAGGTTCAGCACAAAAAGAGATCACCGAGAAAAAAGAGATTGAAATGTCGATTTCGGATCAGCGGAAAATCACAATTGGTAGCGATCAATACAATTTTGAAACATTCGCTGATGATTTTATCCGTTTGGCTTCCATTTATCCGAACGATTCAACCGTTCGAATAAGCGCGGATGGGCGTTTAAGCTACAGTGATGTTATGAGCGTTTTAGCCATAGTGAAAAAAGCCGGTTTTCAAAATGTTTCACTGGTCACTGCGCAATAGCGTATCGATTTTCAAAGTTTTCACGATGAGGACTTTCTAAATGGATACCAATTACGAACGTTACTTTTTCATAAGTGGGCTTATTTCCATCACCTTTTTTGTCGTATTGGTTTCTCTTGTAAGCCTCTTTTTTTTTCACTCTCCAAAAGTTGAACAATTCGCAATCATCCAAAGTGATGTTATTAACGTTTCGATTTCTATGGAGGAAACTCAGCAACAATCTCTAAATACTCCTGAACCTCTCGTAGAAGAACCTGTTGAAAAAAATATCGAAATACCTAAATCGATTCCTCTAAAAGAGTTTGTTCCGGAAATATCCGATCTTTTTTCTCAAGTAAAGGCTGAAAAAACACCTAAGAAATCTCAGGAAGATGTGAATCGCCAAGATGAACTCAACGCACTCGAAAAAGAGCTAATGGAACAAAAAGATTCTCCTCGGATTTCAGATAGGGTAAGCAAGATTGAACTTGCAAAACCCTCCATCAAAATGATCGTTCAGCAGGGATCAACCGGTCCGGTTGTTAACGAATACTATGCTAAGATACAAGGGCTGGTTTACACCTATTTTCGACCGCCAAATGACTCTATCGGACAGAGCGCCCTCATCCGGTTAACCATTAGTCCTTCGGGAAAATTGATAGCCTATAAAGTTTTGCGTGACAGCTCTCTAAGTTCATTTAACCAAGAAATTAATTGGTTGAAAGATCGACTAAACACCATCCGATTTCCAGAACACCCAGAGGGGAGAGAAGCGGTTTTGGAATTTATTTTAACGGCTAAGGAGCAATAGTTTGAAATTTTTAGTCCTTTTTTTGACTTTTATCCATCTTGCTTGGGGTGCCGATGCAACATTGGAAGTAATTAAAGGGGTGGAGGGGTTATCCGCTTTAGCCATTGAGGATGGATCCGCGCAACCTAGTGAAGTTAGTAGGACGTTTTCAAAAATGTTGGCTGCGGATATGAATGTCGTATCGTTATTTGTAGTGGATGAAACCTATGCTACCGCTGCGTTTGATTCATCCGTGCCGGCTACTTCACACAAAGAAGCAAAGTATATTCTCCGTTATCGTTTGATTAGTGACGGTATAGGCGGGATAAAAGCAGATATTAAACTACTTCAAGAGAATGAAGAGCTTTTCATTAAAAGCTATCTCTTAAAACAAAGTGAAATGTTGGTTTTTTTAGCGCATACCGTTGCCTATGATATCAATAAACATCTTGGTGGAGCCCCAATCGACTGGATAAAACGTAAAGTCATTTTTGTCCGATTAACCAGCCCGAGACACTCTGAAATTGTTGCATCAGATTATACGCTATCGTATCAAAAAGTGCTTTTAAAAGGGGGGTTGTATGGTTTTGCAAAATGGGCGAATCGTGAACAGAACGATTTTTATTATACGTCACTCTCTGATTTTCAACCGACGATTTATAAAATGAACCTTGCCAGTGGAAACAAACAAAAAGTGATCAGTTCAGATGGGATGGCTGTATGTTCGGATGTTAGTGAAGACGGTAAAAAATTGCTGTTGACTTTGGCACCAAACGGACAACCTGATATCTATCTTTACGATACTCTCTCCGGCACGAAAAACCGAATAACCGATTATGCGGGGATTGATGTTAATGGTCAGTTTATGGGGGATGGCTCCATTGCATTCGTCTCTAATCGTTTTGGCTATCCGAATGTTTTTTCAACACGTTTGGGTTCGAACGCTGTGTGGCAAATCGTTTTTCAAGGTAAAAATAACTCATCGCTCAGTTCCTGTAAAAACTTTTTGGTCTATAAAGCACGCGAGAGTAGTGCAGGCTATGGAGGCAATGCTTTTAACCTCCATCTTCTTTCACTTAATTCGGGGAGCGTTAAGCGACTGACTGCCAACGGTGAAAACGATTTTCCAAGATTTTCTCCCGATGGCGAAGCAATTTTGTTTATTAAGCAAGAAGCTTCCCGTAGTTCAGTCGGGGTGATCCGTTTTGGATTGAATAAAAGCTTTTTGTTTCCCCTTAAAATCGGGCGAATTCAATCGATCGATTGGTAATGTTAACTGTTTTTTGATAAGATAATGCAACACAAAATCATGAGGTGACGACAATGACAAGAAAGATTGCTTTTTTAAGCGCTACGGTAGCGATGCTCGTATTAAGCGGTTGTTCAACGAAAGAGCCTGCTATTGATGCAACGGCACATTCTGCAGGTAATGCAACCAATACCGGAGCCAACCCTAAGGTAGTTGCTACAAGTACAACGGATAGTAATGCGGTGATTGCTCCGATTACGCATGCAAATGCAGTTGATACAACTGTAGACGGTTCAAATGGTTCAAATGGTTCAAATGGTTCAAATGGTTCAAATGGTTCAAATGGTTCAAATGGTTCAAATGGTTCAAATGGTGCTCTAGTGAGTATCTTGTTTGATTTTGATAAATTTGATATCCGTGAAGATATGCAACAGCCGATGAGTCAAAACAGCGGATTGGTCAAAGGTAAAAATGTGAAATTGGAAGGAAACTGTGACGAATTCGGTAGTGATGAGTATAATTTCGCCCTTGGACTTAAACGTGCGACAGCGGTTAAAAACGCTTTGGTCAATAACGGTATGAATCCAGACTCAATCACTACGGTCAGTTTTGGTGAAAGTAATCCTGTGTGTTTGGAAAAAACGCAAGAGTGTTGGGCAAAAAATCGCCGTGTAGATTTCAAACTTCCATAAAATGCGTTTTATAACATTTTCTCTATTGCTCTCTCTTGCCCTTTTTGCATCGGAACCTTCGGTTTTCGGTGCGGGCGATCTTGACAATCCCAATCCTTATGGTTTAACTCATGAAGAGAAATTGATTCTTGAAAATAAAAAGGAGCTTCAAGCTGTCATCCAAAAAAACAACGCCCAAAGGGCAAAAGTAGAGACGGTTGCGGAACGTCTAGATGGAATGCAGGGGATCATCGAAGGGCTAGGACAACGATCTAATGAACAAGCAATTCTTATCCAAAAAATTCAAGAACAAATGAGTTCAAATGGGAACGTCACCGAGAGTTTGGAAAATTTGAGCAAACAGGTTTCAGTCAATACTGAAAATATAGCTCAGTTCAAGGCATTGCTCGAAGAGCTTTCAGTGGTTGTAGACGGAATTAATGCTAGTTATGTGACGAAAGATCAATTCGCTCAGTTGCTCAAACAAATGAAAGTCAATATGCCCAACGCTTCCGCTCCGGTAAAAATGGATAACAAAACGATTGAGCAAGAGGGGTATAGACTTTTTGATCAGAAAAAATACACTGAAGCGCAAAGTTATTTTAAACAGATGGTCCAAAAAAAATACAAAGTTCCGGAAGCTCTTTTTATGATCGGTGAGAGCTATTTTGAGCAGAAAAAGTACAAAGACGCGATAGCCTATTACAAAGACAGCGCTTCTCGAAACGAAAAGGCGTTTTATATCCCGACGCTCTTGCTTCATTCGGGTATTTCTATGGAAAAATTGGGGGATAGCGCTACCGCAAAAGCGTTTTATCAAGCTACGATTTCAAAATATGGCGGTAGCGGTGCTGCAAAAGAGGCGCAAGAGCGTCTTGCTAAAGTAAAATAATTTACCTTTCACTATAAACAGGTGTTTTCAGCATCACTATAGATAAATGTGCTAAAATCGCACAATCTAAAGTTAAGGTATCAAAATGGCAATTGAAAATAATCAAATCGTATCGATTGAATACGAAGTACGTCATGGCGGAAACGTCGTAGATAGCAATGTCGGCGGGCGCCCGCTTACGTTTATGTTTGGTAAAGGGCAAATCATTCCTGGGCTTGAAAACGGCATTGCCCACATGAATATCGGAGAAAAAGGGGATGTGTTAGTCAAAGCAGTCGATGCGTATGGCAATTACAACGACGAAGCGCAACAAGAACTTCCGCGTGAACAATTTGCTGGTATTGACTTGAATGTCGGTATGACATTGTACGGACAAGGTGAAGACGGGGGTACGGTTCAGGTTACCGTTAAAGAGATCAAAGATGAATCGGTAGTGATCGATTTCAATCATCCGCTTGCAGGGAAAGATTTGATGTTTACCGTATCGATTTTAAATGTTCGTGACGCATCGGCTGAAGAGGCTATGACTGGTATTCCAGCGGAAAACAAAGTGAATAATAGCGGATGTTGTGGAAGCGGCGGTAATCACGGCTGTGGATGCCACTAATTTTCTAACCGCTTCGACCGCTTCAGTTGAAGCGTTTAAAACCGCTAATCTCCTCAAAGGGTTAGGGGTCAATGCAATCATTTTCGGTGAACGCGGGGTAGGGAAACTCACCCTTGCCCGTTACATTCTCCCCCATGCCCCCGTTATCAACGCCGCCCATTTTGATGAATTATTGGATGCAATAGAGACTCACAGAGAGGTTATCATTCGCAGATTGGATACTGTTGCGAATCTTAAACGTTTGATTGAAACCATTCACAAAGCAGGTACTCGCGTTATTGCAACAGGAGGAGGACGTTATTCTCAAGATCAACTGGATGAGATTTTTACGATTCGACTCGTATTACCGCCTCTCTCAGAGCGCTTGGAAGATGTGAATGTTTTGGTCGAAGCGTTTGTGCAAGAGGCTTCTGAAACACTTGGAAAATCTAAGCCATTTGATTATGGGAGTTTTGTCCCTGATTTGAGCGAAAATGCCCTCTCCCTCCGACGTCAGGTTTATCTGCACTATTTGTTT
>JACXUE010000171.1 GCA_014764075.1 Sulfuricurvum sp. | reverse complement strand
TTGATGATATTTCCCTTATTGGCTTTAAGAGGGCGTAAAAAGAGATTAGAGAGGGCGATAGGGGCAGTGAGATTAAGGGCAATCATATCGGTGATAGTAGAGAGGCTCAACTCTTCATGGGGTTCAAACCGTCCAAATCCGGCGGCATTAACCAAAAGAGCTAGATCATTGGTTGGAAGTTTTTTGAGCCCTTCGATTTCGCTAATCTGACGCAAATCACATGGTATATGGGCAAATGATGGATGATGGATAGAGCCTGGTGTCCGGCTGATACCAATAACGCTATAGTTTTCTTTCAAAAGCATCTGAACAATTGCTTTGCCGATCCCTGAGCTGCTCCCCGTTACGATTGCCGTTGCCATGTTCTAATCCTTCCCAAAGGTATAAATTGTGTTGCTTTGGCTAGAAGCGTCTCTAAAATATGCGCTTCGATTGCTTCAGGATAGGTGACCATCTCATCTTTGACACTATAGGGATAAAAGGCGATATCACTGCGACGAAGCTTTTTGAGTGAGCGTAGGTGCGATTGGGACATCCGAAAACTTCCCAGTGTGAGTTGATGGAGCGTGTGGGCGGGTATTTGGGCAAATAGCTTGTCGATCAGCTCCCCATAAAGCGTTTCGAACTGCTCCGTGTAGATCACCGGATCGATGCAGATCCGGACGTTCCATCCCGCGTCGATGGCATTTTTGACCGCTTTGAGACGGGCGTCCAGCGACGGTGTAGCGTGTTCGTATCGTTCGATGATCCTCTGCGGCGAGAGGGTCCATGCCAGAGTAACGCGTTTGTTTGGCACAATCATCTCCAAAGGTTTGAAATTAGCGCTTTTGGTGCGGATTTCGAGGTGTAACGTCTCATAACGTTCGGCAAACTCAAGCCACTGTACCGTTTGTCCCGTGAGCGATTCGATAGCGAGAGTATCGGTGTCGTACGACGTCGCGATCAGCGTCGGATGGGAGAGATAGGGGGCGACCTCGGCAAAGGCGTCTTCGAGATTGACGAATAACACAGTGTTAGCCGAAGGGTACAGCCCCTGTAAATAGCAATAATCGCAGTCGTACAGGCACCCCATGAGTGTCGAAGCGTAAAAAAAGTTCTCAAACCCGAACCCGTCGCTGTACTGGCTCCCCTTGTGTAAAAATTTTCCCTCTTTGTGGGCGAGGATCAGCTTTTTGGCGGTACTTTGTGCCGCGAAGCTTTGATTGGATCGGTTGAAAACCTCTTTGTAGTGATCGATCACAATAACGTGCGAACGGTCGAATTTTGCGATCATTTTCAGGGTTTGGGGATGTTCTAGCACCTTTTTCTCGACATAGAGGTGAGAAAAAAGCTTAGGAGATGAGGGCTGCGATATACTCTTCAAGCAGTGCACTCCTTTCACGTTTGGAGTTGGGGATTAGGGTGGGGAGAGTGATGATGTTTGAGCCGTTTTTGAGACGGAAAAAACAAAGAGCGTCTTCGAGGGCGGAGCCTTGGCTTTTGGTAAAGAGGGTTTTAAACGTTTCGATCTCTCTCCTCTCATCCGGTGAAAAAAGATTGGTTGTGACGGCACTATCTTGAAGCGATCGGATAATCTCCTCCAATGTTGACGTATGAGAGTCTAAGAGCTCGATTACCCCTTCTTTGGTGACACGGTGAGGCTCGAAATGATCCGAGACGATTTTGACAAACCCCATTTGGTGGAGTTTGAAAAATTTTGATGCCGCCGAAAATACCCCCCCGCTCTCCATATCGACCGGAAATTCGGAGGGGGAGGATCGGGGCGCGTCGACACAGATGAGAGGGCTCTCTCTTAGTGGATGGGTATAGAGGATGTCTGGGTAGTGGTGCCGATCACCCTCGATGATTTGATGGATCAAAAGCGCTTCGCCGATGGGGTAGTTTTTGGGGGCTCCACAGATTCCGATATTGACGAGAATATCCTCCTCTTTGGGGATACGGTATCCCAGTAATGCGCTGGTTGCCATCAGGGCGTTCATTTTCCCCATACCGCACACGAGGAGGAGCGTTTCGTCATCGGTATAGAGAGTGTAGGGGAGAACATAGCTTCGTTTGAGCGAATAGTGCTCGCAAAACACTCTAGCTTCGGCATCGAGAGCGGTAATGATGTATTTCATGTGAGAATTGTAGCGTTCTTAAGCAAAATAGTGTATAATTCCATCTCTCCTCTAGACCTGTGCAAGGGTATGGTCGGACAACGTGTCAGGGTAGGAATGCAGCAGCACACCCGCCCATGTTTTGTGCCGCAGGTATCTGGGGGAGTCTCTTTTT
>JACXUE010000170.1 GCA_014764075.1 Sulfuricurvum sp. | reverse complement strand
ATCGGCTCAAACTCGCCGCAAGCGTATTCGTTCGCCAATGCCGTCCGTTTGACCACATAGAGCGGATGGTATTTCACCGAATCGATTTCAAGGGCATAAGCAACTTTCGTCGTCTCCAGCATCATTGCTTTATCCTCACCGGGCAAACCGAAAATGAGATGACCACACACATTCAATCCGAGTGCTTTTGCTTTACGGATCGCCTCTTGAACGTTGGCACTGTCATGTCCCCGATTGATACGCTCTAGCGTTGCATCATAAATCGACTGAATGCCAAATTCGACCCATAACTCGGTTTGTTTGGAGAGGTCTGCCAAATACGCCAACGTCTCATCGCTGATACTGTCAGAGCGGGTTCCAATACTGATACCGACAACGTCATCAAAAGAGAGCGCTTTTTCATACAAAGCTTTCAATGTTTCAAGAGGTGCATAAGTATTGGTAAAACTTTGGAAATAGACGATAAATTTTTCGGCACCGTTCGCGCTGCGAAGTTTTTGAGAGAGGGCGTTAAACTGCCATTCGAGCTGTTCGAGCTGTTTTTCCAAATACGGGTTGGCTGTCGAAGAGAGATTGAGAAAAAAACCTTTGAGAGGACGGGCACGATCCAGATTGGGACTAAAAGAGTCATTTTCACAAAAGGTACACCCCCCCTTCGCGACGGTTCCATCGATATTGGGACAGGTGAATCCGGAGATAGAGACGGGAACCTTGGAAACTTTGGTTCCGAATTTACGGTGCAGATATTGCCCGAATGTAAAAATCTGCTCCCGCATCAAGGATTCCTAAATACTATATTTGCCGGTAAAACAGGCAGTACAGTAGTTCTCTTCTTTGCCGTTCACACTGCGCAGAAGGGCTTCATTACTCAAATATCCAAGCGAATCGGCTTCGATAAAGGCGCAAATCTCTTCAACCGACATATTCGCGGCAATCAGCTTCTCTTTGTCCGGCGTGTCGACACCGTAGTAACACGGATCGGTGGTCGGAGGGCTGGAGATCCGCATATGTACCTCTTTGGCACCTGCCGCTTTGAGCATACGAACGATCTGACGGCTCGTCGTACCGCGAACGATCGAATCGTCAACGACGATCAAACTTTTCCCTTTGATCAAATGCTCAATCGGAGAGAGTTTCATTTTGACTTTCAAATCCCGTATCGCTTGAGTCGGTTCAATGAAGGTACGTCCGATGTAGTGGTTACGCATAATCGCCATCTCATATGGGATACCGCTTTGTTGTGAATAGCCGATTGCGGCAGGGACGCCCCCATCGGGAACCGGAACAATCATATCGGCTTGTACCGGCTGCTCTTTTGCAAGCTCTTTTCCCATCGATTTGCGCATCTCATAAACGTTTTGTCCATAAACGTTTGAATCGGGACGGGCAAAATAGACATACTCGAAAATACAGTGTTTAGGCGTTGCATCAAATACTTTGATCGATTTAGGGGCTTTCCCTTTTTCAAAAATCAGCAATTCGCCCGGCTCGACATCACGAATATACTCCGCACCGATGAGATCAAACGCACACGTTTCCGATGCAACAACGTAACCATCACCAACACGACCGAGACTCAATGGACGGAATCCGTGCGGATCGCGCATCGCGAACATTTTGGTACGGCTGAGGAAAATCAGCGAATACGCCCCCTCGACCTTTTTAACCGCATCGATGATCCGATCGGTAAGGTAGTGCTGATCGCTTTTGGCGATCAAGTGGATCAGATTTTCGGTATCCATAAAGGTTTGAAAAATTGCCCCTTTTTTGATGAGAGCATCTCGAACCTCTTTGGCATTGGTCAAATTTCCATTGTGAACGATCGACATCTCCCCCAAATCGTAGCGGGCAAATACCGGTTGAGCATCAAGAATCGAATCGTCCCCCGCGGTGGAGTAGCGAGTATGACCGATCGCCATATCTCCTTTGAGAGTTTGGAGCTTTTGGTTATCAAAAACCTGCGTCACCAAACCGCGATCTTTGATCGTGTAGAGTTTAGTTCCATCTCCAGTGCTGATACCGGCCGCCTCCTGACCGCGATGCTGAAGAGCATGAAGTGAGAAATAAGCAAGTTTAGAAGCTTCCGGATGGTCGAAAATACCAACTACTGCACACTTTTCGTTTAAGCTACGCACTTTTATTTCCTTATGCTAGTTCTAAACAGTCTTGAATGCCGTAAAGACCGTTTGGCTTTCCGACCAGCCATTTCGCCGCACGAATGGCACCTTTGGAGAATGTATTGCGACTCGTAGCCGTATGATGCAACTCGACAAA
>JACXUE010000024.1 GCA_014764075.1 Sulfuricurvum sp. | reverse complement strand
TGAAATTACCACCCTCTCTGACATCAATCTCATCGGCGATTACAATGTTACGGGGATATGTGGCAGTATTTGCCGCTGTTTGAAAAAATCGGTATTCGGGTACTCAGCTCGATGAGCGGGGATGGTCGGGTAGGGGATATCTGCTGCGCACACAGAGCAAAACTCAACGTCATCGTCTGTGCCAAATCGCTTATTACCCTAACCCGTAAAATGCAAGAACGTTACGGAATACCGTGGATTTCAGTTTCGTTTTACGGCAAGCGTGATACGACGTTTGCCATCAGAGAGATTGTCAACGCTTTGGGAGACCCCGCACTGATCGCGCGTGCTGAAGTCGTGATCGCCGAGGCCGAAGCGGAGTTGTAAGCTGCAATCGCCCCTTGTAAAGCTCTTTTTGAGGGAAAAAAGCGGTTCTCAACACGGGTGGGAATAAAGCGTGGTCGATCGCGTCGGGATTGCAGGATTTGGGGATTGAGGTGGTTGCGACGAGCATCGCCAAATCGACGCAGGACGATATCGACAAAGCGCGCGAATATTGGGGTGAGAACGGCGTCCTGATGAAAAAGCCCGCCGCCGAGCAGGCCAAAGTGATCGACTCTACAGGTGCGCATATTCTCCTCGCAGGTGGACGGAGTCTCTACACCGCAATCAAGAAAAAGATCAGTTTCATCGATGTCAATCAGGAGAAGAAAACAAGTTACGGCGGGTATAACGGATTGCTCAATCTAGCGGAAGATTTGAAATACGCATTTCGCAATCTTGTATTTGCCAATGTCGGCAAAGCCGCACCGTGGGAAATAGAAAAGTAAAGTACTCTTTTAATAAACCCCCGAAGCCTTCTCTTTGTATGAATCAAACATCTCATCCTGCGCGGCAGGGGCGAGTTGGAAAAAGCTGTCCAGCTCTCGATGTTTGGATTGTAGCAATGTTTCAAATTCGTTTTGGGTAATAGGGACATTGTCTTGGAATTTATCAAGCAATAGGGTGTTATTGCCCAACAATACCAAATAGCTCATGGTACCGTAATCGAGCATCGCTACCGTATGGGAGTTGTCTAGCGATTTTTGAAAGCGGATATGTATGCCCCCTCCATCGGCAGCTGTTTTTACTGATGCAGGGGAAGCTGTTTTGGGTTCCGATGGGGTTTTGTTGAAAAGCCACGGTGTTTTGGGCTCATTTTGCATTGTTGCGGTTCGTTTGGCGATGTTTTGTTTGAGCCAGAATAAAATAGCGATTCCGATTACTAAAATAACGATAACGACGTAATAGCTCTGTTCAAACTCATTGTCCGATTTCGTAGGAAGCCCTACTTCAGTCTCATCGACCGGTGGAGTGGTTGGGGTTGTTTCGGCTGCTACCGGATAGGTAAAGCGGAGACGCAAACCGTACGAATCGGATGTTTTGGAAGCCTGCATTGAGACGTCTGAAGTCACTTTGGCGATAATATCAAGATTATCCCCTTGAGGGGTGATGGTGAGCTTGCTTAGATATTTTGAATTGACATTTTTAATTTTGGGTGCGTCGATGGATGCCTCTTCGAGTTTGATGATGATGGTATCACCTTGGCGATTTTGACGCAATACCCCTTCATGGGGGGTATCAAAAGTGAGCATAACATCGACTCGATCGTTTCGATCGTAGACGTTGTAGCTTAGAACTTTGGCGCCCCATAAAAAAGCAGGGATCAGTAGTAATGCGATGATGGTTCTCATAGTCTCTCTTTTGAAAGGTAATATAGTACGGCGCTCGAATCGAGTACTTCATTGATACGGATAGCTAAATTTTTCTCATAGACCATAACTTCCCCTTTACCGATGATGCGGTGATTTACATACGATTCAACACTCTCACCCGCCGGTTTGCCCAAATCGATGACGGACCCTTTTTCGAGTTTCAGGATCTCTCCGAGGGAAAGTGTTGTCTGTCCCAAATCGGCGACAAACTCTACCTCCATGTCCATAAGACCTTCATAATCCATCCATGAGAGCTCTTTCTCGGGATCGAACGTATGATTGTGGAGTGTCAGCGAATCGGTTGTCGGTAGTGTTTCTTTCATTCTTTAGAGCCTTTGCAATGCGATCATCATTTTGCCGTTATCGACGGTAAGAAATTTTTTCTCATTCGAGTTTTCTATCGGTGAAGATTCTCTCAGATAAAAAGGGGTCATGATACTCATCGACGTTTCGTAGATTTCGGTTGCCAATACTTTGGCGCTTCCGACAATCATGTTGGTGGTTTCCAATAACATATCGATCAATGTTTGATCGTCGTTCGCATCCTCGCCGAGAAATCTCTCCGTTATCGTTTGGATGAGCGGTTCGTCACACCCTATAAAAACCCGATATGTCTCGTTGTTTTGTGATGCAATATCGATATAAGCAAGAAATGTTCTTTTTTTCGAATCTTCATCGCTTTGTTCATAGTGGAGCTGGAGTTGATGGAGGCAGAAATTTTCTGCCGCATGAATAATGATCGCTAACATTGTAGTCTCGTTTCGGATTTTAGACTGTAAATTGATTATAGCGTAAAATCAATTGATATCATAGCGGGTTTATTGAAGCACAGAGGGGGTATAATCGCGCGAAACAAAAGATGATAAAGAAAATAGATGACATTAGAACTTGCTTTATTAGGTGTAGGTGTCGGGACACTCTCCGGCTTTTTCGGCATTGGCGGCGGGACGGTGAGTGTTCCGATTTTACTTTATTTGGGATTTGGGATCAAAGAAGCGATTGGTATTTCGGTGACACAAATGGTTGTCGGATCGCTTATGGCGGCTTATATTCATCAAAAAAGTCAAACCTATACGATCAGTGATATCAAATATTTTGGATATGGCGGAATAGCAGGGGCAACAGTCGGAGGGTATTTGGTAAAAATATTGGATGCGACGATTTTGGAATGGTTTTTTTTAGGGATTGTCGCCTTTACGTTGGGGCGTTTAGCACTCTCTAACCCTACCCCGACGCGCCCTGAGGTGATCAATCGACCTTTATACACTACCATTGGGGGAGGAATCGGGGTATTCTCCGGTATGCTGGGTGTCGGGGGATCGATTCTGATGACACCGATTTTGGTCAGTTTTATGGGGTTTCCACTCAAAAAAGCATCTGCTGTCGGACTCTTTTTTGTGATGTTTACCTCTGTTTCGGCGTTTGTTACCCTTTGGTGGCTGGGGATGATCAACCTTCACGCAGGTGCGGTGATGGCGCTCTCCTCATTGGTCGGTATCATGATAGGAATTTGGCTTTTAAATAGGGTGAAAGTAGCCCACTACAAGCAGATTTTAGTGGTTTTTTATGTTGTTATTTTTGCCATTACGGCATACAAATTGATTGCGGGGTAACGTATGGATTGGATTAAAATTATCGGAGCACGGGAACACAATCTCAAGAACATTTCATTGGAGATTCCGAAAAACAAATTGGTGGTGTGTACGGGGATCAGTGGTAGCGGAAAATCGACGTTGGCGTTTGACACCCTTTATGCCGAGGGGCAGCGCCGCTACATCGAATCGCTATCCTCCTATGCTCGGCAATTTTTGGATCGTGTGGGTAAACCCGATGTCGACAAAATCGACGGACTCACCCCCGCCATCGCGATCGATCAGAAAACAACCTCCAAAAATCCCCGCTCAACCGTCGGAACGATTACTGAAATCTACGACTATCTTCGGTTGCTCTACGCCCGCATCGGAGTGCAGCATTGTCATCTCTGTGGTAAGAAAATATCCAAAATGTCGGCTCAGGACATCATCGATCAGGTTTTAAAACTCCCAGAGGGGGCAAAAATCGTTATTTTGGCACCCCTCGTGCGGGAGAAAAAAGGCTCTTTCGCCGACATTCTTGAATCGCTTCGCCACAAAGGGTATGTAAGAGCGATGGTCGATGGAGTGATGGTTCGTCTAGATGAGGAGATCGAGCTCTCTAAAACCAAAAAGCATACCCTTAAAGTGGTTATCGACCGCCTCATCATCAAAGACGACAACCATGACCGTGTGGCACAAGACGTCGAAAAAGCGCTCAAAGAATCCTACGGAGAGGTGGAGATCGAGATCCAAAACCACGAAGAGATAAGGATGAGTGAAAAACTGATCCACTACAGTGAACACAGCGCCTGTTTTGACTGTAAAGTTAGCTTTGAACCGCTCGAACCCCTATCGTTTTCATTTAACTCACCCAAAGGGGCGTGTCCGGAGTGTGACGGTCTAGGGATTCGTTATACTCTTGATTATGACAAGATTATCGATTCGGAACTCCCTATTGAGAAGGGGGCGATCAAAATCGTCTACGGTTTCAACAAAGGGTACTATTTTACGTTTCTCAAAGCGTTTTGTGCCGCCGAGGGGATCGATATCACGGTACCGTTTTATGAACTCGAAGAGTTTCAAAAAAAGGCGATTTTGCACGGAACGGTGAGCGAAGTGGAGTTCAAATGGCAAGATCATCCGATCCGTCGTACATGGCCAGGGATTGTCCGTATCGCCTATGATATCTTCAAAGATGAAAAAGACCTTGCCGATTATATGTCCGAAAAACCGTGCAACATCTGTAACTCCCATCGTCTAAAGCGGGAATCTCTGGCGGTTCGCGTAGCGGGCAAAGGGATCGGAGAGGTGATTACGATGCCGATCAAAGAATCCTATGCGTGGTTTGCCGAACCGCAGACGTTTGGTGACCTGAATGATCAAAACGCGATGATTGCCGCTCCTATTCTCAATGAAATTCGCGAACGTCTTTTTTTTCTTTATGATGTGGGGTTGGGATATCTCTCTCTCAGTCGTGATGCCCGTACCATCAGCGGCGGAGAAGCACAGCGTATCCGCATCGCTTCTCAGATTGGGAGTGGTTTGACGGGGGTAATGTACGTTTTAGATGAACCGAGTATCGGACTGCACGAGCGCGATACTCTCAAATTGATCCGTACTCTCCGCTCACTTCAGGAGAAAGGAAACACCGTCATCGTCGTCGAGCACGACAAAGAGACAATCGAGCATGCTGATTACATCGTCGATATTGGTCCGGGTGCTGGTAAATTCGGCGGAAACGTGGTATTCGCCGGAACACTCGAAGAGATGAAACAATCCAATACGTTGACGGCCGATTACCTCTCGGGACGGAAAAAAATCGAGTACTTTTATCGCCGAGAGCAAAAAGAGTGGATGACGATCAATAATGTTACATTAAATAATATTAAAAACCTGAGCGTCAAGATTCCACTCCACAATTTTGTCTGTGTGACAGGGGTGAGCGGAAGTGGAAAAAGCTCGCTGATCCTCCAAACATTGCTCCCCGTAACCCGTGAAATTCTCAATCACGCCCGCAAAATCAACCGTGTCGCTGGGGTCGAAGTAGAAGGGTTGGAGAAACTCGATAAAGTGATTTACCTCGACCAAAGCCCGATCGGACGGACACCGCGTTCAAACCCTGCCACCTATACGGGGGTGATGGATGAGATTCGTAATCTCTTTGCCAAAACCAAAGAGGCGCAGATTCGGGGCTATACCGCATCACGCTTCAGCTTTAACGTCAAAGGTGGACGATGTGAAAAATGTCAGGGGGAAGGGGAGATCAAGATCGAGATGCATTTCTTGCCCGACATCATGGTCAAATGTGATGCATGTCACGGCAGCCGCTATAACCTCCAAACCCTTCAGGTTGAGTATAAAGGGAAAACAATCTCTGATGTATTGAACATGAGTGTCGGTGAGGCGCTTGAATTCTTTGCCCCGATTCCAAAAATTAAAGCGATTTTGCAAACCATCAGCGATGTGGGGCTGGATTACATTACTCTCGGACAAAATGCGGTCACTCTCTCTGGCGGTGAAGCACAACGGATCAAGCTCGCCAAAGAGCTAAGTCGCCGTGATACGGGAAGCACGCTCTATATTCTCGATGAACCGACGACGGGCCTTCATTTTGATGATGTTAACCGCCTCACCAAAGTGCTCCATAGCTTTGTCGAGCTTGGGAATTCAGTTCTCGTCATTGAGCATAATCTCGATATGATCAAAAATGCCGACTGGATCATCGATATGGGACCTGAGGGGGGAAGTGGCGGCGGATTGGTTGTAGCAGAGGGATCTCCTGAGTGTGTTGCTAAAGATTGGGAAAAAACCGGAAGTTTTACCGGAAAGTATTTGGCAAATGAGTTAATTAAGCTATAATATCCCTAATGACTTTATAACTGATGTTACGCACTTTGCGAGCAAAGCCCGCAAAGTGGTAGGGACAAATGTCCCTACAACCCCCTAAAGCTTGCCATATCTTTTGGATATGAGAGAAAACTGCCCTTTTCCCCCTCGGTTTTATCGAGTGCGTAAGGTCAGTTTATAAATAGAATTATCAGAGGATTGTGAATGAAAGGTTCGATTATTAACAGTATCAAATCATTACCCCCATTGCCAAAAACCGTTGTCGATATGCAACGTGTCTGTAACGATCCTAACTCCTCGATTAATGATTTGGTTAAAACGGTAGAACATGACCCTATGATCGTCGCCAACCTACTTAAAGCGGCAAACTCTCCTTTGTATGGTTTTCGTCGTGAAATCAACAATGTCGCTCAGGCGGTATCGCTGTTTGGGATGAATATGACCCGCTCGATCGGTTTAGGAAATTCGGTTCGAAAATTGTTGAATGTCGATATGGAGCCTTATGGGATCAGCTCCGATAAATTCGCCGAAATATCGTCAATGCAGGCGGCATTGATACACACGTGGTACACAAAAATCGATCGAGCTAAAGCCGATAAATTGTTTCTCGCCTCATTTTTGCAGGAAACGGGGAAAATCATTATCGCCAGCGATGTCATCCAAGAAGAGTTGGCGACCAATTTCAAAGCTGATATCGCCTATGCGATCGATATTGCATCGGTTGAGCGTTCATATGTCGAAGAGACGACAGCAACCGTCACTGCGGCGATCTTTGAACATTGGAATTTCGACAAAGAGTTTGTCGAAATGATCGAATTTTCGGATGACCCATCCGTAGCGCCCGAAGAGGTAAAAGAGTTTTCAACGGCTTTGAATATTGTTAAAACGATCATTCCGATCAACAACCCTTTTGGCAAGCATGGAATCTCTTTTGGGATCAAAAAAGCGGAAGAAGCGGGATACGATATTACAAAACTTCAAGCGGCGATCGATTCGATTCTCGAAAAAATTCATATTCAATAAAGTCGGATGATGGATCAAAAAGTTGTCACCATTATCGATACGTTTGGATTTTTTTTCCGTAGTTTTTATGCACTTCCTCCACTTACCAACCGTCAAGGTTTTCCAACTGGTCTTCTGACCGGATTTATCAATTTTATCGCTTCTCTACACAAAGACCACGGCAGTGATTATCTCATTTTTGCCCTCGATGCCCCGGGACCGAGCTTTCGTGCCGAGATTGATCCTCAGTACAAAGCCAACCGCGCTCCCGCACCCGAAGAACTTAAAAAACAGCTCCCGATTGCCATCGACTGGATCGAAAAAATGGGGTACAAATCGCTCATGAAAGTAGGTTACGAAGCCGACGATATGATTGCGTCGGTGGTAAGTCATGCACGTCAACAAGGATTCATGGTGCGTGTGGTCTCTCACGATAAAGACCTCTATCAGCTCATCGATGATGATTGTGTCGTTTTGGTCGATGCGATTAGTAAAAAGGTGATGAATGAACGCCATTGTGATGAAAAATACGGTGTCCATCCGCGCCAGTTTACCGACTATCAAGCATTGATCGGCGACAGTGCCGATAATGTTCCGGGAGTCAAAGGGATAGGCAAAGTTACCGCCCAAAAGCTTTTGAGTCAGTTTGGGACTCTTGATGCGCTCTACGAGAGACTTGATGAGGTGACACCTCCTCGGATAAAGGGGCTGCTTGAATCGGGTCGAGAAGATGCATTCCGTTCCCGTGAGCTTGTAGCCCTCAAAAATGATGTATTTGAACATCTTGATTTTTCTGAATTCGCGATGCATTTTGACAATCCGTTCTTGCCGATTTATGATGATTTGGTTCATTACGAGATGAACGCGGTACTACGTACCCTCAAAGCCAAAGCGCTGTTTGAAGAGTCTCAAAGTAATGACGCACAAGCACGTCATTCCCGACCTGATCGGGAATCTGGTTCTCTTTTCAAGATGGATCCCCGTGTCAAGCACGAGGACCTCGAAGAGGTTCTTGTGCCCTCTGGGTATGATGGGGAAATATGCTCTTCTGCCGACGGGTGCAGTATCCTTTTGGATACCGATGAAGCGGTGATGAGTATCATTCAATCCATCCCTCAGGATGCAATGGTTGCATTCGATACCGAGACGACGGGACTCGATCCCATCAAAGATCATCTAGTCGGCTTTAGCTTCAGTTATGATGGAAAATCAGGCTATTATGTCCCGATGATGCACAGTTATTTAGGAGTAGGGGATCAAGTATCCATCGAGGTGGCGAAGCAAGCAATCCGCGCTATATTTGAGCGTCGTGTGATTGGACACAATATCAAGTTTGACCTCCATTTCGTCACCCGCTTTTTAGAGATTGATCGGCTCACACTCCATGCCGACACGATGGTTCTCGCATGGCTCACCGATTCTGCCCGCTCGCTCTCAATGGACAACCTTGCCCATAGTCTATTGCATCATGAGATGATCCATTTCAAAGACACGGTCAAGAAAGGGGACAACTTCGCTTCCGTCGCCATTGAGGATGCCTGCAAGTATGCGGGGGAGGATGCCTATATCACCTACCGTCTCTATGAGGTACTGCGTGAGCAACTCCTTCTTAAAGGGGGGCAAGAAGCACTCGATGAGGCGTTTAATGTCGAGTTTCCTTTTACATTGACGTTACTGGGTATGGAGAAAGAGGGGATTGCCGTCGATACGGAGGTGCTGGAGACGTTTAAAAAAGAGGTGGCATCCGAGATCGCTACCCTTACCGAGCAAATCCACGCTGCGTGCGGCACGGTGTTCAATCTCAACTCCCCCAAACAGCTTGGGGTGATTTTGTTTGAAACGCTGAACCTTCCGCACGGTAAAAAGACTAAAACGGGGTACAGTACCGATGAACAGGTTTTGGAAGGGCTAAGGGATGAGCATCCGATGATTCCGATGCTGTTGCAGTACCGCGAATATCACAAGCTCTATTCGACCTATATCGAACCGCTCATTGCCTTGGCGCAAAACGATCCGCATTCGCGTATCTATACCTCCTTTGTCCAGACGGGGACGGCGACGGGACGGCTGAGTTCGAAAAATCCAAACCTCCAAAACATCCCCGTCAAAACGGCGCTGGGGATGCGTATCCGAGAAGCATTCGTCGCCCCTGCGGGGAAAAAGCTGATTGGGATCGACTATTCGCAAATCGAGCTTCGCCTCCTCGCCCATTTCAGCCAAGATGCGGTATTGGTCAATGCCTTTAACGAGGGTCGCGACATCCATATGCAAACGGCGATCGCGTTGTTCGGTGCAGAGGACGCACCGAATAAACGAAACATCGCCAAAACGGTCAATTTTGGGCTATTGTACGGGATGGGGCAAAAAAAGCTCTCCGATACTCTAGGGATTACGACCAAAGAGGCCAAAGAGATCATTGAGCGTTATTTCGATACCTTTCCAAGTGTCAAGGGATATTTCAGCGGTATCGTCGAGCAAGCCAAAGAGGCGGGATATGTCGAGACCCTGTTGCACCGCCGCCGCTATTTCGATTTCGGCTCCGCCACACCGATGCTTAAAGCAGCCTACGAGCGCGAATCGGTCAATACCGTATTCCAAGGCTCTGCAAGCGATTTGATTAAGCTTTCGATGAACAAGATCGATACGATGATCCACACAGAGGGATTACGTGCCCGAATGCTCTTGCAAATCCACGATGAGCTGATTTTTGAGGTGGATGAGGATGTGGCGGAAGTGTATGCCTCGCGTTTCGTCGAGGCGATGGAGCATATTATGAAACTCCGTATCCCGCTCAAAACCTCCATGCATATCGGGAATCACTGGGGTGAGTTGAAATAACGGGAGAAAGTATGATCAAAAAAATTTTAGCCAATCTCGAAAAATCAAATTGTTTAACCGACAATACTTTTTTACAAGCAGTGAGCGAAGTCCTTACCTCCCTCGAGCCTATCGTCAAAAGCGACTCACGTTATGAACGGTTCGCCATTTTAGAGCGTCTCGTTACCCCTGATCGGATCATACAGTTTAAAGTCCAATGGGTTGATGACAACAATCAAGTCCATATCAACAATGGCTATCGCATACAGTTTAACAACTCTTTAGGGCCCTATAAAGGAGGTCTTCGTTTTCATCCGAGTGTTACGGCGAGCGTATTAAAGTTTTTAGCGTTTGAGCAGATTTTCAAAAACTCTCTCACGGGACTGCCGATCGGTGGAGCCAAAGGGGGAAGCGATTTTGATCCCAAAGGGAAAAGCGACTTTGAGATTATGCGATTTTGCCGAGCGTTTATGCGCGAACTCTATCCCTATATCGGAGCACGGGTAGATGTTCCCGCCGGTGACATTGGGGTCGGCTCACGAGAGATCGGTTATCTTTTTGGGGAGTACAAACGTATAACTCACCAATACGACGGCATCCTCAGCGGCAAACCCTATGCGTTTGGCGGATCGTTGATGCGTCCTCAGGCGACGGGGTATGGTGTCGTCTATTTTGCCCGTGAGATGCTTGCCCAAGAGCTCCAAGAGTCGCTGGAAGGAAAAATATGTACAGTAAGCGGTGCGGGGAATGTTGCGATTCATACCATAGAAAAGCTTCAACAGCTCGGTGCTATCGTCGTGACCTGCAGCGATAGCGACGGAGCGATCTATGATCCTCGCGGTATCGATCTGCATCAGGTTCGTGAACTCAAAGAGGGGGGAAGACGCCTCTCTCTCGCCGAATACGCGCGTCAGATTCCCGGTTCGATCTTTACCCCAAAATCAGAGTATCTCAAAGAGGCTCATGCAGTGTGGCAGATACCGTGCTTCGCCGCCTTTCCGTGCGCCACCCAAAACGAATTGACCCTCACCGATGCCCAAAAGCTTGTGGAGAACGGATGTGTCGCCGTCGTCGAGGGGGCGAATATGCCTACCACACCCGAAGCAATCGAATTGTTCCAGCGAGAGGGGGTATTGTTTTCTCCAGGGAAGGCCTCTAACGCCGGAGGGGTAGCGGTCAGCGAATTTGAGATGAGCCAAAACGCCTCCATGGAGAAATGGGATTTTGACAAAGTGGATCGTAAGCTCAATGAATTGATGTGTCAAATCTACAAGCGGGTTGCATTGACGGCCAAAGAGTACGGAGTGGAGCGAAACTTTGTCGATGGGGCGAATATCGCCGCGTTCAAACGGGTGGCTGAGGCGATGATTCTTGAAGGGGCGTGATTAAAAAGTATAGTACTTCTGAGAACTATAATGTCCCCACTTGTCAAGACCATTTCAAAATTTGGCGTAATGAAAAAAACGAGAGGCT